>JACNFI010000072.1 GCA_014384665.1 Candidatus Cloacimonadota bacterium | reverse complement strand
TTTACTCTCTCGGGAACACTTTATATGGAAGCACGAACCATGCCATTTCTTCTGATTTCAAATTGAATACTTTCCTATAAAATTCCCCAGTACTCATATCATCTCTATTGACCTGGTATAATTGCTTTTCTCTATCATATTCATATTCTGTATCGTTGAATAATTTCATTATATCTGCTTCATTCAATGTTGCTAATATAAAAAATTCTTCTTCTGATGGTGTTTTCCTATCACCTGTATATTCCAGCACCAAAGTGCTCTTATATGTTTTTGTGTCCGGTAATACGATCTCCGTGAATTTTTTAATGCTTATCGGTTGGTTATTGTACGGATATATCATCCGGAATTTAGTTCCATCATCAAATATGTTATAAACATAAATGTAGCAATCGCCAGTTGATTCCAAATTTATTTGTACTGTTTCTCCATCAATAAAATTTTCCTGCTGATTTCCATCTTTATTACATAACTTTGCTTCAATATAGAAGGATTTCTCCACAGCTTTTTCTTTGGGTATTCCAACTTTTGCTTCTATAAATGCATGGTATATCTGTATATTACTGAACTCTTCCTTATTGATTTCCTTCTCTAATATCTCTAATATTTTCGCCTGGCTATGTTGCATTATCAAATTTGAAAATTTCTCATTAATATTTTCATTCTTCTCAGACAAATAGCTATATGTAAAACTGGTAACTTTGGTTTCAGCTTTTTGTATTACATCATTTTTTGCATTCTTTAACGCTATTTCTTTTGCCTGATTTATTGAAATATCTTCTGTGAGAGTACAGATTCCTTCACCTTTGATCTTCCTAATTATCATATTTTGATCTTCGGTCACATTGTGCAAAATCCTCTTATTATTTGCTGTTCCACATGATACTAATACTAATAAAACAAGAAATACTATCTTCTTCATTTCTTTTTACACCTCTAAAAGTTTACTTCTCCCAATTCAGTTGTTGTAACCCTTTCAAGTAATTCGGGAGGTATTACATCCGGCTGTTGAATTTCCACAATATTCTCCTCATCAATACCGGATATCGTCTCTGCTGTTGTTTTTATATAATTTGCGAGTTCTTTTATGCTTATTGAATCAAATTCTTTTAGTGCTCTTAAGAATGCATAAGTAAACAGACCATGCTGTGCCCTATCGTATGAATAGCTTTTCTGAAGCCCTGAAGATGAAGAGAACATTACCATGTTATTAAATGCCTGTTGAATGGTTATATATAAAGAAGCCGGTTTTGCTCCGTATGCGATAAGTTCATCGCTTCCCCGCTTCTTCCCGCTAAAACAAGCATCCAGGACAATCACTAGAATATCTTCATCTTCTACATATTTATTTAACTCACTTAAAACATCATCACTAAAGGATATCTTTGTATCTTCATATTTCTGATTGTAATCTTTTGGCAGTAGGTAGAAGTTACTTATATCTTCATCATCAGGCAGCCCATGTCCTGAGTAATAAATGATTATCTCAACGTTTGGAAAAGATTTCCTTATTTTATTACACTTCTCTTTTAATTCTGTCTTGAATAGACTTCTAATAGGTATAGTCTGAGGTAAAGATTTTGTGTTTTCTGACAAATAATATATATTGTTTTTATCAATTCCCAATCTCTTTGTGAAATAATTTTTTACTGCTTCAGCATCTCCAATCGCATATTTAGCGGATTCTATATTGTCATAATCTTCAATTCCAAGTATTATTCCAATTCTATTCGGTACTTTCTTTTTTGAGACTGGAATATTTCTATCAATATTTGCATATTCATAATCTCTTTTCTTACTGATAACTTGCTGTTTTTTGTTTCCATATATGTCCTCTACCTCGATGATAAAATTATTGTCGCCAATACTGAGCTTTCCTTCGTATGCAAATTCCCATTTATTAGATGATGCCTTATTAATATTATCAACATAAATCCCATTTACTTTAACGTATTTTATATCGCTTTTATCTTCAACCCTCCCTGCTAAGTTAATATATGGAATCTCTATTTCTTCATTCCAAATAGCTATACTAGGTTCAGTAATATCACCATTGAAGACGTTGGTCTCGCATGATAATCCAAGCTGAAATTCCTTAATTCTAATTTTGTATTGATACTCTTTTCCATTCTGTATTTCTTTTACTTTCCATGTATATCTATATTTCTTACTCGTCCCCTCTTCAGATTCATGGTCTTTTATCAGATCCGCATTCAGCTTAACTTTTTCAACATCATTCTCATACAAGTATATTCCGAACCTTCCGTCATCTACAGTACTTTCCCAAACTATATCTACATCATCTCCTAAATATATTTCTTCTGCAATCGGCATGATCTGAATATCTGATGATTTATAGTAGATGCTAATTTTCTTCTCAGTGACTTTACCATTCATACCTGTTGCAGAAATTAATAGTGAATTATCGCCGTCCTTCAATATGAGATTGATACTGAAATCCTTCTTTTCGTATTCCCTGATCGCATCCTTTTCAAATACTGTCCTGTTATTTAACAATACTTTTACATTCTTCAATCTATCATGTTCTATCACACTGAATCTTAATAGGATATCCCGTATCGGCACTTCTCTGTAATCCTTGTTCCATTCATTGTCCGGGAATCCTATTATTGGTGCATCCAGAGATCCAATAATTTCTTTGCTTATGAACATTGAATAGCCGGAACTCTTGAGATTTGATTCCAAATACATCTCATATCCAACTTTGAAGTTCCAGTAATTAAAGGTATTAAGAACCATATAAGATGATACTTTCTTTTCAGACGATCCCCCCATTTCAATATGCATATTTTTCACAGGTAAACTAAAATTCAGTTTTAAACCATAGTAATTCTTTTCATCCTCTCTCATCAAATAAGCGCCAACACTAAGCCAGTTCACTATAACTGCATCAGCATTAACCAATATTTTCATTGGCAGCTTATCTACTCCATACAAGAATGATACATTCGGTTTATTCAGATTATAAAATCCCAACCCAATATTGAATCTATTCTGAATATTTAGATTACTACTGATCCCTGCAACAAATGCATTTCCTGAGCTTTGTGGTAATTCTTCTTCTTCCATAAATATCAGATCTTTAAAACTTCTTGCTACTAATCCCGCTGATACTACTGTGGTTATACAGTTAATTGGCTTTATGCTAAAGAAAACATTAGTTTCAAATCTTTGATATTTTTTATCACCGAAGCTGTGAAATTCACCGCCAACACCAAATATTTTTCCAATTTTTGGATAAGTGAATATCATACCTATATCCGAAAATCCATTTTCAAAATCCAAATGTTGTTTTTGATAGTATGTACTGAACTTCATGAACTCACCACTTATTTCTGTGGCTGGGATATACCCGTTGAAAGCATTTAGATTTGAAATATATATTAAAGCAAATACGATTAAAATTATTATTTTTTTCATCATATTCTCCCTATCTTACCAAATAAATTTTGCCGCTTTTATAAACAGCGTTATTGATCAAATAGACATAAATATATGCACCGCTTGATGATTTATTTCCTGAATCATCATTTCCATCCCAGTTAAGAGCTTCATTGGATGGACCTTTTGTTTCGTATATCAACTTTCCGCGTAAATCATATACTTTAAATCGTACTTCGTCGTTTCCTGATTCCTGAAATGGACCGATAATAAATTCATCATTCAATCCGTCACCATTGGGAGTAAAAGCATCGGGTATTATCTCTGAAAGTACTGGTATTCCCTGTCCCTCAACCAGAACCGGAATAGAACTTTCATCAGGATCGTTACTTGTAATATAAATAAAACCATTATATGTAATCAATGCTTCAGGATGAAATTTTACATAAATAATTTCTTCTTCTGCTTGAAGAATATCAAATGCTGGAATATGACTACCCCAACTTTCATTATCTTTTTTAATTTCATAACCTGAAAGTGAATATATATCATTTATCTCAAGGATTGTATTTCCTGTATTCATTATTGTTATAATATCTTCTACACTTTGATATATTGGAACAGCACCAAAATGAAGCTCAACTGGATGAACATCTATATCAGGTACATCATATTCAACTCCAGTTCCGAATACAAATACAAAATCATTTCCATCACCAGCATTACTTGAAATAGAGATATATGCTGAATAGTAACCTACTACATGAGGAATAAATTCAACATAAATAATCTGTTCATTTCCTTGAAAAATCGTAAACCCTGAAATAAAATTGGAATATTCCCCACTATCTCCAATTCTAATCATAAATCCGGAATTATCATGAACATAAATTGAATCTATAATTAGTTCTGCTGAACCTGTATTTGAGATTGTAAAAAATTCCTCTTTACTTGTTAAAATAGTTACACTACCAAATTGTATTTCTGTAGGATTAATTTCAATGTTTGGAACTGCATATTCAACACCTGTTCCAGATACATTTACATATACAGTATCTTCGTCTGGGTCATTACTGTAAATAGAAATATCACCAGAATAACTTCCTGTATCTGTTGGGATAAATCTTACATAAATCTTCTGAAACGAATTATCCAGGATTATAAAATCTAATATATTAGTTACCCAAACACCTGCATCACCTTTCTTAATTTCAAATGCTTCGGGTGTAGAAATTTCAAATATATCTAAATCAACATTCCCTTGGTTAAAGATGTAAAAGCTTTTTATGCTTGAAACTGCACCAACTGTAACATTTCCAAAAGCAAGAGAATCGGGAGCAATAAAAACATCAGGTTCATACTCTTCGATTATATATATTGCTGTTGCAATTTGACTTGGTAACCAGTCTTGCTTATAAGCTTTTGCTTTAATTGTCATAGATACATCAACTAGAATAGAATCAGTGTATTCAAGTGAATTCTCATCAGGATCAGTTCCGTCCAAAGTAAAACGGATGATCGACTCAGATGTCAAACATGAGATTTTAACATACTGAGGTTCAGTATAAGTTCCCCCTGGTGGATCAAAGGTTGGTGTTGCTACGGTGCCTGTGATATTATATATTGCTGTTGCAATTTGACTTGGTAGCCAGTCTTGTTTATATGCTTTTGCTTTAATTGTCATTGAAACATCAACTAAAATGGAATCTGTGTATTCAGGGGAGTTCTCATCCGGGTCAGTTAAATCTAAAGTATAATGGATAGTAGCATCAGATGTTGAACATAAAATTTTAACATAATGAGGTTCAGTATATACTCCTGCTGGGGGATTAAAGATAGGTATTGCTACTGTATCCAGAATTGAGGTTAGAGTAAATACATCATCTGAAATATCTTCACCAGAATTGCCAAATGTATCCAATGCAGTTATTTTTATTAAAGCTTCTTCTGAATATATTGATGGTATTCCCCAAAGATAACTGCTATCGTTTGCTTCCTCTCCTGCTATCTCTGTGTATGTTTGACCATTATTACTGCTAAAAAAAATTGTAATAGGATACTCTGGGAAAGAAAAATCTGACGCATTCCAAGTGATTTCAAAAGTATCACCTATGTAAAGTATCTCACCACCGTTCGGAGCAAGAACTGTTACCTGTGGATCATTTGTATCTAAAGTTACCTGTTCGGATATACCGAAACCAGTTTCTGCATATAAAGGGAAAACAGAATAAAACAAAATAAAAATATATAATAAAGTTTTTAAAGTAATGGATAAGCTTTGAATTATCCTTTTCATTTGTTTCTCCATAGTTATTATAATATATTTGAGAATACCCAATTATCTCCGATTCACTCGGAATGTGTCAAGTAGTTTTGGACATTTTTTGAGTTTAGTTTAAGCATTAATTTTTTCCTTATTTTTGATATTATCAGGTTTGTTGATCCAAACAGATTTTGGTAGATTTTTCAATTTTGGTTTTTTAGATCTGAACCGTT
>JACNFI010000071.1 GCA_014384665.1 Candidatus Cloacimonadota bacterium | reverse complement strand
TAAAACCTGCAATATCTAAAAAATAAAATCTGAAGAACTTTCTTCTGAAGAATATGCCAAGATTTTCAAAAAGATTGGCAAGTCTGCTTACTGGATAACAATCAGCGGTGGAGAACCATTCTTAAAAAAAGATTTATTTGATATAACTCTCTCCATTTATAAATATTGTAAACCAAAAATAATAAACATTCCCACAAATGGACTTTTATACAGAGAAACTCCACGAGTTGTTGAAAAAATCGCCAAAAATTGTCCTCATACGAATATTGTCATAAATGTTTCTATTGATGAAATTGGAGAAAAAGACGATAAAATACGAGGTGCAAAAAATGCTTATGAATATGCAATAAGAACTGTCAATGCCCTCAAAAAACTGAACTTGTGTAATGTAAATGTAGGCATCCATTCTGTCATCTCAAAATTTAATGTTGATGATTTTCAGGAAGTTGCATCTAAATTGATGAGCTTTAATCCAGATTCATACATAACTGAAATTGCGGAAAATCGCGTGGAACTTGACACAATGGACTCTGACATCGCTCCATCTTTGATGAAATATTCTCACGCAATTGATTATCTTTTGTTTCAAATCAAAAACAGGGAATTCAAGGGAATGAACAAAATCACACAAACCTTCAGGATAGAATATTATAAACTTGTAAAAAAAATTCTAAAGGAACAAAAACAGCAGATAAAATGTTATGCTGGTATCCTCTCCGCTCAGATTGCTCCAGATGGTGATGTTTGGCCCTGCTGCATTCTGGCAAAAGTTGTTGGAAATCTAAAGGATTATAATTATGATTTCAGAAAATTATGGTTCAAAAATCCTGAATTGAGAAAACAGCGAAAAAGAATTAGAAATGAAAAGTGCTTCTGTCCAATGGCAAATGCATCATATACAAATATGCTGATGAATAATAAAATTCTGCTAAAAGCAATTTTCAGACTTTTTGTAAGATAATTACTATGATACAAACCGCGAATGAACCCCGTCAGTCTCGGCCCGTCTTGGCTCGGCCAAGCCGAGACAGGCGCCCAGACGGGTTAAATATTCAGTTTTTATTTCTATCTCCACCCTTATAATAAAATTATTTTACGGGGTGAACGCAAATTTTCGCTAAAGTTTTATTCTTTTAATGGTTTTTGAGTTAGTATTTTATAGCGTAAATTATCGGTTTATTTAATAAGTAAAAAATAGTATATATTGAAACATACATACCGACGAATCGACACAAAGGATAATAAAAATTATATACAGAGTTTTAGCCAGAGGATAATTAAAAAAGAAATAGAAATTATCTCTGTGTCCTCTGTGCCTCTGTGGCAAGAGATTTTCAAATGAAAAATATAAAGATCGAGAAAATTTTTTCCATTCAAGATGGTTCATTTATCTATACAGACTTTTTTGAAAGCACTTCTGAAAAAGTAGCATTGGTCTTCAAAACCACAGAGAGAGGTCTCATTGCAGAACAAGCAATAACTTTACTGTTACAAACCTTTCAAGAAAATTTTTATAAAGGTAATTATAAACCTTTAGAAAAAAGTTCTCAATTTGGAGATTATATAAAGGAGCGACTCAAGAAAACTGTTATTGAAATGCACTGGCGACTAGCAGCTTTCTTTAATAGAGAAAATCATAAATTTGAAATATCTACAATTATTCTAATTATCAAAAATGATATTATATATGTAGTTCAATCTGGTAGAATTATGGTTATTACTTATTCAGGTAAATCTAAAAGAACAAACTTAAACAAAGTGGAATATATTGGTTTAGATATTAACAAACTGTATGAAGAGAGTCATCAACTACCAATTATGGGGATAAGAGAAGAGGAACTTCGGATTAAGGTTTATACAAAAGAAATACAAAAAGATATAAAAGTTGTTATCTTGCCTATCTTTTCATCCAGTAAATTTAATACAAACATCAAAACAAATAGTGAATTTAAAAATCTCATTTCAAAATTGATAAAAAGTAACACTAAACCCCTATTAATAATTAATATAACTGATGATTTACACAAATCAAAGAGAAAAAAGAAATTTAGAATTACTACCAAAAATTCAGCACTTACAATGATAATTGTTATTCTTGTTGCAGGTATGTATGTTTTTTTTGGAAGGAGATGGATGCAGGGGATATTTACGAGCGGGAAAGAGCTTATTGATGAGAGCAAAAGAACTCTTATTGACTATACTGTTTTACTACCCAGAATACCAATACCAAAACTTGAAGAAAATTGGAAGTGGACAGCTCCAGCAACTATTACAGGTGCTCCTATTTTTGATTTTGATAATATTTATCTAATTATGGGTAAGGAGCTTCTCTGTCTACGAAAAAATGACCGGCATATAAGATGGTCACAAATTTGTTCATACCCTATTGCAGATATAAAGCTTTTACGGGAGGAAAAGATACTATTGGTTGATGAACACGGAATACAATATCTAATAAAAAAAGTAAAAGGTGATTTTTTGTGGAAGGGAGAAGCAATTATTAAAATTCCTAAAAAGAACAGGCAAACACCTAAAATAATTTATATTGACTATATAGATGATGGTCGTCTGCAAGAAAATTATTATGTTGCTATTGATGAAAACACAATGATGATAATATCTGGCGAAAAAGGTAATACCATTGCTCAAAAAGATTTTAACCAAAAGATAGATTTCATTTCTGAATATGACTATATTGAAAAATGTTTTTATTTAGTATTTGGTAAGAAAATTTTGAAAGTAAATTTATTATTAAGTTAAATGATTACTATATTTGCTCAGAATTGCAACTAAATACACTATCAAGTAGAGAGTATAGATATTAATTTTTGGATAATATTTCCGATAAAGATAATCAAATGCCTTGATATCCTTTTTTGCTTTTAGAATAATTTTCTTTTCAGCTTCCAAAATTTTATCCTTTTGGCTCTCTATTTATATAACGGAAATTGTATTGAATGGTTACATTA
Source organism: Candidatus Cloacimonadota bacterium (assembly GCA_014384665.1). Lineage (GTDB taxonomy): Bacteria > Cloacimonadota > Cloacimonadia > JGIOTU-2 > JGIOTU-2 > JACNFI01. The sequence goes on along the minus strand of JACNFI010000071.1, from coordinate 2,949 downwards.
TTTTTTTATTTTAAGAAAGTCAACCTTGCGAATCCCCAATTATCCCCGAGTAAATCGGGGAGTGGCTCAAACCTTTGCAAGGGTCTTGGTTCTTCCCAGTATGGAGATTTGGATTCCATAAAGAGAGTTACAAAATCAAAGATAATCTATCAATAATACTATATATCATTTCATCTCTATTATCAATTCTTAATTCAAATATCTTAACATCATCTCTTGCTTTCAGTTTAGTAGTTAGTTTACAATCAACTTTTTTTATTGTTGCTAATAAAGGCTTTGGTGAATCAAATATTTCTTCTAATATTTTACAAAAATTTGAACAGAACATTTCCATTTTTCCAATCTCATCAACTACTATTAAATCAGAAGTTTCATTTGCTTTCTTCAAAGCAGGAATTCCAATCTTTTCAAATGCTTTTACATTAACCCCATATTTTCCTACACGATATCTGGACTTAAAATTTACTTCTGCCATCACCATCTGATTGCCAGAAAAATCTTTGATATAGAATCCTGTTCGTTTACCTTTTTCTCTCTTTTCGCTTGTATAAAAACCACCAATTTTACAATTTAGTCTTTTGATAATCTTATTTATCAAAGTAGTTTTCCCAATTCCTGGATAACCTGAAATTAAGATGTTATTTGGCAAATCCTCTCCATTTCTTATGAGATTATTAATATTAAAGGCTAATTTAAACTCCTATTAATATTTAAAAAAATAAAATTAGTTTTATAAAATTGGTCAAGATATTTTTCGCCAATCCTATTAATAATATAAGTTCTGTAAAATGAGTATTTTCACTTCATTTCTGGCTACGGCTTGCTTCGCCAAGACAAGTGTCATTCCCGTGAAAGCTTGTCCTCGAGAAATCGGGGACGGGAATCCATTCCTTACAACCTGTCTTTTACTGCGTCTTCACTCTATATGGATTCCCGATACCCAATCAAGTTGGGCACGGTCGGGAATGACATCTGTGAGCGTTTGGAATGACATGAGAATGCAATTTTGCAGAACTCATATTAATAATGTATAACCTTCTAAGTTATTAGGCGCTTACAGAATTAAACTTACCAACAAGTTGTCGTGAAATTACTAATTATTCACCCCGTTGGATAGAAAAACTTATCCAACGGGGCAAGAATATCTAATTTCTAATAAAATTTCAAATATCAAATTCCAAATATAAAAGGATTAGTCTTCAGAAATTTTGTTTTTACATAATTTGATATTTGGGCTTTGTCATTTTATTTGATATTAGAAATTAGGATTTAGAAATTTATCCCGCTCGCAGAGTGGTCTTTTTTCTATGCTTTTCATAGAAAAAAAATAGTGCCTTATAAATAAAATGTGTGCCTGAGGTAGATCTGCCTTCGGCATGACATCTGGCATGATGATTTTGGCATGAAAGACTAATGGGAGTTGGTCATTCTCGTTACCACCAAAGATGATATGAATACGATAACTCCAAAAGAAGATTACATTTTTCTTTCCATTAATTATGCGTGGACACAATAGATGCTATGATAGCCGCACCCTTCCCTGAACCATCTTTTGTTAACTCTAAATTAATTTTGGAAGCTTTTTTTCTAAAGAGTTCGGAAAAAACACCTTTCATCACATCATCGTAACCTGGAAATTTTTCATACAAAGAACCATCAATTCCTACAGTGTGTTCCTTATGCAACTCTGGGTCAATCCATGTTATTACAGCAGATATGGCGGCAGCTGCTATCTTAGCAGACCTTTGCGAAACAATTTTACACAACTTTTTCAATATTACCTTATCTTTTATGGTTACATTTGTAATACCTGCTTCAGTCAAAAATTTCTCAATATCCTCCAGATTTTTGGAATTGTCTACAACTATATGTGCTATATGGTGTGTTTGCAAACTTCCCTTTTTGCTGAATATTTTAGATTGTAGAGTATCTTTGAAAATAAATTTTCTACTAATTAGTTCGCAGATTAGCTTCCTGGTTACTTCTCCGAGATACATACCTGAAACCATCTTTTCCAGATACTGGGAACCGGGATTGGGAGAGTCTTTATCAAGCTCCTTATCATAAGATGTCAGTTTAAGTTTATTGAAATTCCCCCATTCCATATTTATTATCATTTCACTTCCAATTCCTGGTCCTCTAAATTTTTCTATTCTGGATAATTTTTCAGGGTAACATGCATTTGTCCCTGTACCGAGTATCACTCCCATATCACAATTGGATTCATAATAAGATTTTGCTACGAGGGTACCAACCGCATCATTTACAAGGGCTGTAACACGAATATATTTAAAACCTTTTCTTTTTAATGCTTCATTTAGAAGCATTATCACATCTTTTCCCTCAACACCTTTTGCTGTGTAACCCTTTGTCCATTTAATTAATTTACCAGTAGATATGTCTGTCTGTTCAACAGGGAATGAAAATGTAAATCCAAGTTCATATTTTTTGCTCAGGTCAAAATTATTATTTTCTAGAAACTCTTTAATACAATCAGCAATAAAATCAAAAAAATGCTTACCTGTACTATGCCTAATATCTTTTGTTAAAAAAAATCTGCTAACAGCAAGAATTCTTGCTCTTCGCTTACCGTTGAGATCCACTGATAGAATACGTAAATTAGTTCCACCTAAATCTAAAGCAAGGAATTTACCCTTTTCTGTTCCTGAGGGCCTTCTGGTGAATGAAGGGAGCATTTTTAATGAGGATTTTTGTCCGGAAAGACCTTTAGCCATCTCTGAATGGAAACTTCCTATAATATTTCTAATGTCATTATTGGTTATTTTGAAAAGGTCATACAGATAGTCACAAAACTCTTCACTGCTGGTGATGTTTTCACGAAATACCATAAGGAGCCCTTTCCATTAAAATTTTTATATTTGTGTGTTCACTATAAATCCCGTAGGTTATGTAACCAACGGGATAAAAACTATAGAAACACCTTCCTTA
>JACNFI010000070.1 GCA_014384665.1 Candidatus Cloacimonadota bacterium | reverse complement strand
AAAAAGGGCACCTCAATGGCAGTAAAGAAAATTAAAGAGTTTTTGATTATTTATTCTTATCTGTGAAAAAATATCGACTTAAATAATTGATCCTATTTATCAAAGCGGGATTATTTTTATGGAATTTTGCAAGATTATCCAGTGCGAATTTCAGATTCCTACCTTCTTCTTTCAGGATTTTTTCTTTATCTTTAATAAGATGTCTTTCTGTTTTTTCTTTGATCTTTTCAACAAAATACATAAAATAGATCATCGAATTATTCTCTTCATTCAGATAATGATACGCAATTGCCATATTGAAATATACTTTTGGATATTGGTTATATTTTATCTCTGTTTTGAATTCATCCAAAGCACTATTCCAATCACCCTTCAGGGAAAGTACATATCCTTTCCAGAAATGAAGTTGTGGATAATAGGGAGAAAGCTGTTCAAGTCTATTGTAGGTTTTAAGTGCTTTTGCATGCTCATCATGAAAGGTATAAAGCAATCCCTGATGATAAAGCAAATCCGGATTACTGGGAATGTATTTGTGTGCCATTTCAGCTTCAAGAATCGCACCCGTTAGTAAATTGCTGTCTTTGGAAGCAAGATATTCCTCAGATTTTGAGAAATGCTTTAATCCTTGCACATTCCGATACTGCTGGAATATACAAACTAACAAAGCAAGCACGAATAATATTAATATATATTTGGTTACAGATTTTGATTTTTTTTCCATATCATTCGGATAATTGGCTGATAACAAACCTGCAAGGATAAAGAAATAGATAAGGATAGGCGGAATCCTCATCGTGATGGAGAATAGATTATGAATTAACAGAAATATTAGTGAAAATGCGATCGCATAAATGAATAATTTATTATTTGAATTTTGTCTTCGTTTATATTGTTTAAAAAGTGCTATTAGAAAAATGATAAATAATCCAAACCCCAAAATACCGGTTTCTGCCCAGATCTCAATAAATTCATTATGAGCATGAGATATTATATCCTCCTGACCAAGAAGTTTATAATCACTCAACCGATATTGTGGAAATTCTCTCACAAATGTACCCAATCCGCTTCCGACTAACCAGTTATGCTTTATATATTCAATGTTAGCTTTATAAATTCTGGATCTGAAAGTTACTGTCTGGGGTCTGATGGTTTTAAAAATAAAAATGGAACTGAGTATAAGAATTAATATAAATATTGAGGAAATAGCAATGTGCAATATTTTATGCTTTTTAATTGAAGACACAAAGTAGATACCGAGAAGTAAAAGAAACAAGCTGAGCAAACCACCCCTGGATTGTGTCCACAGTAAAAAAATAAGAGCAACAATCAAGCTGGTGAGTGCAACATAACGAATCCATTTTTCTTTCGATGTCTTCCATGAAAACACTATAAATCCAATTGTAACAAGCAGATAGCTTGCCAGATAGTTTGCATTTGCCCATGTCAGTTGCAAACGTGAAAAATTAGAAAAACTGGAGTGCTTTGCCTGCAAAAAAACCCCAAACACAATTGAAATAATAAAACTAAAAAGAAAAGTATTGCTTAGGAAAAGTTTTTCTTTGTTATTGATTTGTAACTGAGAAATTACAATGAAAAGCAATGCATAAGGAAAGAGATAGTATAACTGTTGAAATCCGAAAACAGAAATTGGTTGTAGCAAGGTTCTCAGCAATAAATATGCTATGTAAATAGCAATAATAATTATTGGAGATGATAATTTAATTTTTTTATGATCATTTGAGAAGATATAAAATAGAAGTATCGCCAGAATAATTATCTGTTGAATAATGATTTTGATTGGGAAAAAAAGAAGTTTTTGCGTAGTGAAAAATAAAGGATTTATTAAAATCAAAAGCGCTATCAGATAAATAAGAGGTTGAATCTTTGAGTAATTATTTTTGAAAGTCTTTCTCATAACTTCATAAAAAAAAGCCCCACCCCGATTTATCGGGACAGGGCTATATTTGTAATCTATTATCTCATAAGGATCATCTTCTTCACTGAAGTGAAGTCATCGGATGATACCTTGTAGAAGTAGACACCATTAGGTGCGGTACCTGGAGTCCAGGTTGCCTCACCATTTTCACCCTGAATCGTATCAACAAGCTGACCAAGTACGTTGTAGATCTTGATCTGAGCATTGTTCATAGGTGAACCTTTAATGTTGTAACTAATGGTAGCATCATTTGTTACAGGGTTTGGAACACACTGCTTGAGATAGCTTGCGTCACCACTTGCGCCAGGATTGACTGCATAGTCTGCCTGACCATAAATATTGACGAAACGGTCACCTGAGGAGTGTACCCAAGTTGAAGGATCGCCTTGAGTACCAGAAATACTGTGCCCATAGTATGCACCTACACCAAGGTATTGGCGCACCATGTGATCGAATATTGGGAAGTAACTGGCATCAACACCGGGACTTCCACCAACCCATGGTCCACTCAGCATCACAATAACATTACCTGTGATCTGTAATGGAGTTGTAAGCACGAATTCAACCCAACCAAAATCATCACCATCAATGCCTGTGCAATCGAATGATTCTGTAAGAAGGAGTGCTCCGGGTGTAATATCATCGATAGCTTCAAATATCTCAACAGTCCAAACATCAACGTCACCGGTTGCACCGAAGTTAAGAACCTGGGTCCATACTGAGTGGATGTTATATGTTGACATTCTGGAACTAGGGAAGATATCAAACCAGTTTCCGCAATAAGCAGAAGTATAGTATGTTTCATCCCATACTCTGGAATTATTACCGAACTCATACCAACCTGATGGATACACTTCAATATCATAGATATAAGTTGTGTCATTAGAAGTATCTTCATCTCCGCCGACATATGTCCAACCCATGAAATCATACAATCCAGCTCCCGGAAGTGGTGCCAGCTGAGTAAGCCAACCAAGATCATATTCACCATAATCGATTGCTGTTGGATTGTTGTTATAGTAATCAAATGGAGTTGTTCCATAATCAAGATTATCCATTTTGAGCTGTGGAGCTTCAGTTGAAGTGCCAAAGTTCCCATAAACAATACCAGGGCTATAATTTTCACCTTCGGTTGCGCCGTAAGGCATTACGTTGAACATTGCACCCATATCGTGTAATGGAAGGTTTGCACCCCAGATCTCGATATCATCGAACCAGAAACCTTCTCCAGAACCAGCATCATCAGCAAGAGTAGCTTTCATCTTAATAATAACTTCTTCACCAGCATAAGATGAAATATCATACGCAGCCGTGTAGACCCAATCAGAATCAGTATATGTATCTAAATAATCAAGCTCTTCAAGAACAATGACTGGAGCATCAGGTATTAAGTTAGTTTCATCATAATCTGAGAATATGATCGTTCCGTCTTTATCAATATCAACGTTATCAACCCAGAATCCCTGGGCTACAGAATATGGATCTGATGCAAGAGTGAAACGGATCTGTACTATTTCACCAATGTATGGAGTAAGATCGAAAGTACCTGCGAACCAGCCGGCAGGACTTGGTCCACCCCATCCGGGATAGCTCAATGTGTCTGCTGGATTTGAAGTATTCGCCCAACCAGCAAATGCAATAGATACATTATAAGGATTTGTGGGGTCTTCAAGGAATCCTTTTGTTGCCCAGCCATCTGTTGAGATCTGTACAGTTGCAACATCCCAGCCATCAAAAGGAGGATTTGCACTTGGGACTTCTGTGTCATAATCAAGCATACATGTCAATGTAGCTTCACAGGCATCCGTTAGATCGATGTCCGGTGTGTATAGATAGTAAATTGCGCTTGTGCCATATTCATGGAGGACTTCATCGCCACAATACCATGATGTGCCACTGTTATAACCATTATAGGTTGAAGCATGCCAATCAATTGCATCAGCTGTGTTTCCAATATAGAAAGACCAGTATTCATCCGGATATAATGCGTCAGGTAAACTGCTTCTGAATGCGTAATCAACTTCCATTAATCCATATTCGTCAGTTAGCTGAATGGGATTTGAGCTGATCCAGTTATATCCTTGATATGCAGGGTTATCAGCGATCCACCATGAATGAGTGGGGCTGTTATAATCAGTGTCAACCAATTGCCAGCGACCTGCAATTACAGGATTCCAAGGATCAGTTGTATGTTCGATAACTGCATCGATACACCATTCATAATCTCCCCCCTGACTATCAATTACATAAGTCCAATCTTTTACTGTGAGAGGTTGTTCGAGTGATCTGTTTTGTCCGCCTGAACCGTCATCTGAAATAATGCTAAGTGTATCACCAGCTCCTACACTATAACTGATAAAGAAGTCAGCGGAAGGATCAACTGAGATTCCAAGGGAAGTAAGGTCAACATAATTCCATGCACCAATAGTTGGGACAACTGAAAGGTTGCCTAATTCTGTGCCTGGATATCCAGTACCGTCATCCGCATACACATGAACAATTGCATTGCCGCCATTTCCTGTGTACCAATAGAACCATGCACCTGAGAGGTCGCCGGCTCTATAGGCAGTAAAACGAGTACCATATTCAAGTGCTTCAACCGGTATAACCCAGTAATACGAAGCACCTACATAATAGAAAATATCATCTTCTGCTTCAAAGTTTTCGTGATAAGTCAGGACCATTCCTTCTGGTTCTGGTGCATCACGATAAGGATTCACATCTTTTGGTGCTACTCTGTGAATCTGTTCACCAGGAGTAAAGTTCGGGTGTAATTCAAAGTTTGAAGGTGTGCTCTGTGTCGTTACGCCACTTGTTTGATTTACTGCAAATGCAAGTGAAGTAATGAACAAAGCAATAATCGTTAATCCAATAAGTTTTTTCATTTCGTCTCCTCCGATTTAATAAAATCAGAATTCGTTAACATAATTTTAAAACCTAACATAGAAGTTAATAAAATTCCCATTAGGGTGTAACCAGTTGATAAGTGATGAGATAAAACTGGTTTAAGGCCTATCATAGACATTAACATATCAATCTTTTCTTTTACCATACGTTCATCTTTTTTCAACATAAAGACTAGTTTTATTTTTAGCGTTTCCAATATTTGAAATATTATTACTGCTTGTCAAATTTATTAGCAGAGAATATAAATAAATAATATTAATGAAAAATGATAATCTTGAAAATATCATCAATCCTCTTTCCATTTACAATCAATTTATAAAAATATACTCCATTTGATGGGACATCACCATCCTCATCTCTCCCATTCCATAATAATTGATTATATCCTGCGCGAAGGATCTGGTTATTGATTGTTTTTATCTTTCTTCCTGCAACTGTAAAAATTTCTATATCTACGGAAGCATCACCGTCAAGATAGAAGGTGAAGTATGTGTGATCATCCATTGGATTCGGATAATTCAGCACTGTTCGCACATCAATATTATCCGGACTTTTTATCTTAAATTCAACTTCTTCAAAGGCAACTTCGTTTAAGTTATCAAAAACTTCTAATCTTAGTGTGTGAATACCGGCAGGAATTGATTCCAGTTGATACTCTATCGAACCCTGGATAAAGGAATCCATATCGTAAACAAAATATTCAGTAATGTTGAATTCATCTTCATTATCTATAGTTAATAAAATACGATGACCTGGATAATTGGTTATATTAACACCATTACTATCAAGAACTTCAATATAGATGAGAGGTGATGAAGAAACATAATCTCCGCTCTTGAAAGCATCATTATCCAACCACATCGTGATCCGTGGAGGTCCATCATTCTCAGATTCTGCATATCCGTTTATTATAAGATCATGATCTTTTATATCATCTATATCATCCCGTTTATTATAGCGCATTGCAACATCCACTTTTTCTGAGGAGCTTTCCGAGTAACTCAAGATATGACCTAATTGTCCACCATATATATCATCAGGAACAATGAAGTTAAGATCAAAATCATAATTCTGTGTTGAGACTGG
>JACNFI010000069.1 GCA_014384665.1 Candidatus Cloacimonadota bacterium | reverse complement strand
TTTGAGCATAGTTTAACAGATATTGAAAGATTAAATGCAGAAATCAGCGGAGAAGATTTAGACAAAAAACAAACAAGAAGAAAAAAAGAAGGCGTTTTTTACACTCCGAATTACATTACAAAATATATTGTTGAAAATACGGTCGGAACACTTTGCACAGAGGAAAAAGATGAGCTTGAAATAAATAATATTGCGGTTGATGAAACTTATTTCAAGAAAACGAAAAAAGCAAAACCTGTTCTTTCCAAAAAAGGTGAACAACTTATAGCTAAATTAGAGGAATACAAGGAATGGCTTCTATCTCTTAAAATTCTTGATCCAGCTTGCGGAAGCGGAGCATTTCTTAATCAAGCACTAAATTTTTTAATTGATGAACACAATTTTATAATCGATCTCGAAACTGATCTGCGAAAAGGGCAATATTTTGCTTTTGATATTGATACAGCAGTTTTAGAAAACAATCTTTATGGTGTTGATATTAATGAAGAATCAGTTGAAATCGCCAAACTTTCACTTTGGCTGAAAACTGCTAAAAAAGGAAGAAAATTAACAGATTTGAGTAAACATATAAAATGCGGAAATTCATTAATTGATGATCCTGAAATTGCTGGTGACAAAGCTTTTGACTGGAATAAAGAATTTCCTGAAATTATGCAGAATGGTGGTTTTGATGTTGTAATTGGAAATCCACCTTACGGAGCAAAATTATTACAAAAAGAAAAAAAATATTTATACAACAAATTTGTCACAGTTGAATACCAAATTGATACATATACATTATTTATTGAACAAGCTTATAATTTATTACGAAAGAATGGTCAATTAGGATTTATTATTCCTTCTACTTGGTTAACTATGTTTTACTTTAAAAATCTGAGGAAATTCTTAATTGAAAATTGTGCATTTGAAAATTTGTTATTATTTAAGTATCAAGTTTTTGATGAAGTAACTGCTGAAACTTCGATCATAACATTATCAAAAAAAAATAGAAATACTAAAAACATAAAAATAAATCATTATTATAATTATTTTGAGACAGAAACCAAACCTTACAAATTTATTTCACAGAATAACTGGAGAAAATGCTATGAGTTAGGTTTCAATTTATTTTTTGATAAAGACAAATTGAAAATAGTTAATAAAATACTCAATGATTCCATTGAATTAAACAAAATTATTGATGTCACAGTTGGTATAAAACCTTATCAAACAAATAAAGGAAAACCAAAACAAACAAAAGAAGATGTTAAAAACAGAATATTTGATGCAAATACCAAGATTAATGAAACCTTTAAAAATTATATTGTTGGTGGAAATATCACAAAATTTTTAATCGTTCCTTGCAAAACAAATTGGTTAAAATTTGGTGATTTTTTAGCAGAACCAAGGCAATCTCTTAATTTTTTTCAAACTAAAATAATGGTAAGGCAAACGAGTGATAAAATAATTTCAGCAATAGACCATAATGGTCAATTATCTCTAAATAATGTTCACAATTTGGTTTTAAGAAATGATGTTTTAAAATATGAAGTTTTAGTTTGTATTCTAAACTCCAAACTTATGAATTTCTATTATAATTTCTTAGTTCCAGAAAAAGGAAGAACTTTTGCAGAAGTAAAAGCTGTAAATCTGAAAAGATTACCAATAAAACTCATTCCTGAAACTTCACAACAACCCTTCATCGAAAACGCAGATTTAATGCTTTCTCTAAATAAACAAAAACAAGAACTGATCAATAAATTCATGCATCGACTTGAAACCAATTTTGAAATTGAAAAATTGAGTAACAAAATGAAAACATTTTACGATTATGATTTCAAATCTTTAATAACTGAATTGAAAAAGAAAAAGATAAAACTATCTCTTTCCCAACAAGACGAATGGGAATATTATTTCAATAAATACAAAGATGAAATACTTAAGTTGCAAAAGCAAATTGACGAAACCGACAAAGAAATCGATCAAATGGTTTATGAGCTTTATGGTTTGACAAAAGAGGAAATTGAGATAGTTGAAAATGGATAACGAAGCCCCTAACAAGCGTGCCCACAATAAGCCAGAAGAAAAGCAGGAAGATTCGTGGCTCACATAAAACATTAGCGGAAATAAAATCAAAAGCGATTAGTTGGAGTTAAATTTGATTGAAGAACTAAAATCTCTACTTGCAAAAAGATATCACGGTGCATCAAACATTAATGGTGTCTATTATCAGATTTTATATTCTGTTTTAATATCAATGGAATTATTTAAAAATAAGGACATTATTCTAACTCTTGAAGGAATAGAAGATATAGATTATGCAAAATCTGAGTCTTTATACATCCAAGTGAAATATAGAGAAAATGGATTATCCTGGACTGATTTTGTTGGAGTATTAAAAGGTTTTATTCAAACTTATGAAGTCGATAAGTCTAGATCATTTCAGATTATTACTAATAAATCCTTCGCTTCATCAATAAAGGAATTTCAAAATAATCTAAAAAAGAGGAATAAAACTAAGAAGAATTTTATTAAGAACCCCAGGATCAGTCTAACTTCTGATGAATATGATGATCTCTTCAATTTAATTGATTATAAGATAATTTCACTAGAGGAAATATATGAAAATACAATAAATTCTATTATCTCTGAATGTGATTGCTTAGAAGAAACTGCAAATCTAATCTTTAAAAAATTGGTCTCCGATTACTTTAAAATTGCTACACAACGTGGAAATATTGATTATCTGTTATTAAACAAAATATTTAATAATATTCAAGAAGTAACATCTTCAGAAGAATATAATGCATTTGGGAAAGGATTGATTGAGAGGATTAATTGGAATAAAACAGGAAATGAAGAATACTTTTATTTGGGTAAAACAACACAACCTGAACATATTGGACAGAATCTTGATATTCTAAGAGAGAAATGGCTAAATATCATTAGAACTAGTTTTAAGAAAAACAGAACGACAATTATTAAAGCATCAAGCGGACAAGGAAAGTCAGCTCTTTTATATAGATATGCTAAAGATAATGGAATTAAAGAAACAACTTTTATTATCCGAAAATTAGAAGATGAAACTGATGTAGTAAATATTGAAAGATATTTAACTACGATATCTAAAATAGGATTACCACTTTTGGTTTTAATTGATAATTTGGATAGAAACACAAAATTATGGTCAAAATTAATTGCCCGATGTGAATCCCAAAATATTGATTTTCTTATATCGGTTAGAGAAGAAGAGTGGCATAAATATTCAAAATACTCTGATATTGAATTTGAAATCGTTACACCATTTTTAGATATTAATGAAGCAAAGGAGATTTTTAATTTACTAAAAACCAGAAAATTAGTCAAAGAACCAAATTTAACCGGAATTAAAGCCTTTGAACTTTTAGGAGGACCCGAATTATTAATCGAATTTATGTTCCTCTGCACACAAGGAAAGATGCTTGAAGAAAAGTTAAAAGACCAATTAGCTGAATTATGTAAATTGAATAATTCTTCAATAAGAAAAAAAATCATAAGATATGTCAGTCTGGCATCAATTGTAGGTATAAATTTGAGTTTCAAACAAGTAAGAAATTTGATTAATTCAAATGACGATCTAATAGATATAATTGAATCCCTTAAAAATGAATATATTGTAATTAATGATGAAACGATTTCAGGTTTTCATCTTATTCGCTCTAAGCATCTTGTTGAATTACTACATACTGATTATCTACCAATTTTAGAAACAGCTAAAGAATTATTTCAATATTTGGACTGCACACAACTACAGACTTTTTTTAGTAACCTTCTAATAGAATTCAACATAAATTATGATAGATTTTTAGATGAATTTAGAGAAATCATAAATAGTCTTTCTTTAGATAAAATTAACGGTTTAATAAGTGCAATCTATAAAGCAGGAATCCACAATTATGTTAAACAAAACAAACAGATGATTAATAAGGCTTATGATCTTATCGGATTTAGTGCCTTATCTCTTTTAGCTTATGAAATAATGCCAAAACGTGAGGAAAGTGGATTTGATTCAATATTTGACAAATTTCCTAATCAAGGTCATTTTCCAAAATTGAAAGAAATTTCTCAAAAAGAAAATAAAGTAGATTCCGGTATTGAATATGTAAAGAAGTTCATTGAAGTAAGTAAAACTGAAATTAGATCACAAGATTACAAAAATATTGGTATATTTCTGGATTGGTGTAATTATGTAAATTATGAAATCGCTTATTGGGATAAAATAAAAGATAAAATGGTTTTCAAAATAAATTGCGAGAATATTAATTTTGAAAATCTATGTCATTTCACTTTAGGTTTATACTATTATGATGAAACTGTATATCATCAGTTTAGGAAGATTAATCAAGATGAATTATTAGGCTTTATCAAATTGGAATTAGAATGTTATCAGATAGAATTAACATCTGATGAGATTACAATTTACTTTATACCTATTTTATCTAGTTATCCGGATATTTCTGATCAAGCTAACCAAAGACTTGAAAAAATCAAAATGCTTTTTCCCTATCTTGAAAAATATAACAGTGCTCCAAAAGATGCATTATTTGGGAATTTAAAGCCATCAGTATCAAATAATTTAAAAAGGATAGAATCAAAATACCTTATTTCTAAGGTTGATATTAAAAGAAATTCTGAATTATTTAAACAGATGGTAAGTTATAAAAAGCCAGTTACATATTATGATGTACAAAAATATTGGTTTAATTTGAGATTAAAATCTCTAACCATAATGAAACACTATAGCAAGTTTATAGAGAAACAGTATAAAGGTCTAAATCCAAAAGATGAGATATTAAAAAAAGCTAATTTTGATGATTTTTGGTTAGATGTTGGTGAGCTATTAGAACATGTACCATATCTTGATAAAACAAATAAAGAAATTAATGCAAACCTTCAAAATATTGAAAGTATCCTGCATGCTAGAATTTTAAGCGATTGGGCTGCTTCTTTAAACAACTTCTATAGACAATATACAGCATTTGCAAATGAGAAATACGATAGCGTCAAATTATGTTTACATAATTTGAAAGATGCAATTAATAAATTTGCAGAATTTCATAAATTCTTTAATGAATATTTTGAGAATATACCTGATTATTTTAAGCAAAGCACGTTTAATCAAGATGAATTAAAATTCTATAATAGATTGTATGATTTACTTGAACTTAGATATATAGAAAATGTTGATCAATTTATTGAATATCCAATTAAGTATATTCGTGAAATTAGAGTAAGAAGAAAAGATCACAAAGTTAATGAAATCAAGAAGTTAATATCAAATAATGAAGTTTCGGTTGCTGATGACTATTTGTCAGAAGAACATATTTCTTATATTCCAATAGTCTATGAATGCAGTAATCCACTTGAATCATTTAATGAGATGATTAATATAATTGATAAGCTATCAACTCTGGAAGAAGAAATTATTCATTATTATTGGTTGATACCAGTATATAAAAGAAAAAGGTTCAATGAGTTTGGATATAGAATATCTTCCAGCATGATTATTAGGTTAAAGGATGATCCAAATGATTTCCGTTGGGAAAGCTTTATACCTCAAGAAGTTCCAGACAATATTATTGAGTTAGTTCCCGAGTACAAAATGATTGTCGAAAACCAAGAATACAATGTTTATGCAAATTCAGAAGCAATAAAAGCTAATGAAGATTTTCTTAATAATTTGGAAAAATTTGTAATTGATTTACCTGAAAAAAATAAATTCGAAAAGCTGTTAAAAAAAAAATACTTTAACAAAATTAATGAGATGAAACGGGAAATCCAAGATGCACTATTGGAAAATATAAATGATAAAAAACCTAAAGATGATTAATTCCCCTAACAAGCGTGCCCACAATAAGCAAGAAGAAAGGCAAGAAGATTCGTGGCACACGCAAAACATTATAGGCAATATAGAA
>JACNFI010000068.1 GCA_014384665.1 Candidatus Cloacimonadota bacterium | reverse complement strand
GAATTATCCGCAAGAGACAAGAAGGCAAAATTTATCTATCTTGTACCGGATTTCCAGAATCCCGCAGGCGTAACAATAAGTATGAAAAGACGAAAAGAGATTATTGAAATTGCAAATGAATTTGATATACTAATACTTGAAGATAGTCCTTATAGAGAACTTCGGTTTGAAGGTGAACCTGTTCCTCCTATTTATAGTTTGGATAACAGAGAGAAGGTAATACTCTTTGGCACATTCTCAAAAATCCTTGCTCCTGGATTCCGTATTGGATGGGTAGTGGCTGACCCTGATATTATTGATAAATTAGTTGTTGCAAAGCAATCTACTGATTTATGCTCCCCAACATTTTCACAGCGTGTTTTGGGACTGTTTATGAAAAAGGGATATTTAGATAAAAATATTGAAAAAATCAAGAAAATGTATAGTAAAAAGCGAGACCTTATAATAGATGCATTTGAAAAATATATGCCAGAAGGAGTCAGCTGGACAACCCCACAAGGCGGATTATTCCTGCTGGTAACTGTGCCAGAATATATTGATACTGATAAGCTCTTTGACATTGCTCTGAAATATAATGTTGCCTATGTGATTGGCTCTGCTTTCCATTGCGATGGTTCTGGACACAATACAATAAGGATAAACTTTTCGTATCCATCTGAAGAGCAAATAAAAATTGGTGTCCCGCGTCTGGCAAAAGCAATTAAGGAATATCCAAAAGAGTAGGGAAATAGGGAAATAGGGATATAGGGATATAGGGATATAAGGTTATAAGGAAATATGGTATAAGTAATTAACATATTAAATATTTTTACTAAAATATCATTCTAATTAGGGTCTGTCCGTAAACTCGGGTTTTTCGACTCGTAAGTTTACCCCGTAGAGAAGAGTGACCCCAGTTGGATAAAAAAATCCAACGGGGTAAACCATATCGGGGGAACGACGAGTCGAGACAAAGTGCGTATTCAGGTTACCTCGAGTCGTCGTCGCAAGCTCCCCCAGTTGGATAAAAAAAAATCCAACGGGGTAAACTTACAACTCGAAACGGCACTTTACGGACAAACTCTAATTATGATTTCTATTTCTTCTAAAAATATTGAATTAATATTGTTCTAAATTTTATAAAATATTCCAAAATTTATCCTATTATTTTCTTATCTCCATATATCTCTATATCTTTATTTTCTATGAAAAAAAATGAACAGAATACTTTCCATTAAAAAATCTGAAGATATAGTTAAAGAATTCAAGAACATTGGAGTTACTTCTGGCGGAATTGTTTCTATGTCTCAAAAGGTAAATTCTATTGCTTTGAAATTAAAAGATATCAGAATTGGTGCTGCAAATATTATCAAGCAAGATATGCTCAGTATTGGCGGCGATGCTGCTGTGTCAAGAGGAGTTGTTGATGGAAAAGTGGACAGGTCAGATGTTATAATTCTTGGAAATCTGCATAAAATTAAACTGCTTCTGAAAAAATTATCTCATCAAGATATTTTTGAAATTCCACAAATCTGCAAATCCATTGCACGACTGATTCAAATTGAAACTGATATTAAGAAAAAACAGATAAAGGCAAGAGGACATATCCTGCCATTGAATAGAACTCTTATTATGGGAATCCTTAATGTATCTCCTGATTCTTTCTATGATGGCGGAAAATATACCACTCTATATTCTGCTCTCACTCAGATTGAAAAAATGGTTGAACAAGGTGCTGATATTATTGATATTGGCGGACAATCTACCCGTCCTTATTCACAAAAAATCTCTTCAGAAGAAGAAGTCTCAAGAGTAATGCCTGTTATTGAGAAAGCCATTTCAAAATTTGACATCCCCATTTCTATTGATACATACAAATCAGAAGTAGCAAGAACTGCTCTGCAAACAGGTATTCATATTGTAAATGACATCAGTGCTCTTCGCTTTGACAAAAATATGGCATCAAATATCGCTAAATTCCCAGATGTGCCTGTTATACTTATGCACATAAAAGGAACTCCACAGAATATGCAGGATAATCCGATTTATGATGATGTCATTGAAGAAATCTTGGAATATCTTAATGAGTCCATAAAAATAGCAAGAGATGCTGGAATTAAAGATGAGAATATTATTATTGATCCTGGCATTGGCTTTGGAAAACGTGTGAAAGACAATGTCAAAATTATCCAGAAAATCTCTGAATTTCGCTGTCTTGATAAACCGATCCTGCTTGGATGCTCAAATAAAAGTTTCATCGGAAAAATTCTTGATACAGAGAAAGAGCAAAGATTAGAAGGCACACTGGCAGCAAATGCCTTTGCCATTCTTAATGGCGTTAATATTATTCGCGTACATGAAGTTGCTGAACATAAGAAAATTTCTCAAATGATTGATTATCTTATAAAGGAATAATAAATGAACTTTCTTTTGCCAAACATCTTAGATATAATAGATATTCTGTTAGTATCTTACATATTTTATAGGATTATTTTATTTATTAAGGGCTCAAAAAGTTATCAAATTTTATGGAGTTTGATAATTCTACTTATTTTATACTTCATAGCAGAATTGCTAAATCTTTCCTTGCTTGGTTCTATGGTAAATATTGTTAGAGATGTTTGGGTTATTGTTATTGTAATACTTTTTCTACCGGAAATAAGAACTGGCTTGATTAAATTCGTGCAAAAGCCATTTTTCCAGTCCCTTTTCCTTCATAAACAAAAATTTCATATTATTGAATTATTAAACGCCATTCGTACTATGGCATACAACAACATTGGTGGTATATTTGTAATAGTTAAAAAGGTAGGAATAGACGATTATCTGCCAAGTGGAGAAATCATCAATGCTGATATATCTGAAAAATTAATTCTCACAATATTTAATAAAAAAACAATTCTACATGATGGTGCAATAATAATAAAAGATAATCGTATTGTTGCTGCAAAAGTTATTTTACCTTTAACAACTCAAGAAAAATACACAAAAAGGTATGGAACCCGTCATCAGGCAGGAATTGGTATATCTGAACAATCGGATGCTTTTGTTATTATCATCTCAGAAGATACGGGCAAAATATCCATAGCTAAAAATGGAGTCATTAACAAAAATGTTTCTATTGATATCTTATCACAAACTTTA
Organism: Candidatus Cloacimonadota bacterium; assembly: GCA_014384665.1. GTDB lineage: Bacteria > Cloacimonadota > Cloacimonadia > JGIOTU-2 > JGIOTU-2 > JACNFI01. The sequence goes on along the minus strand of JACNFI010000068.1, from coordinate 2,856 downwards.
ATTGATGAATTGGAAAAATAAATAGATTTAATTTTACCACCAAGACTCCAAGACACAAAGAGTAACCATGAATCTTATGACTATAAAAGATAATCTTGGGGTCTTTGTGCCTTTGTGGCTAAAAAATAAAACAGTTATCGGCATTACTGGTGGCATCTCTGCTGGAAAGACAACTGCAGCAATTTTTTTTCACAGAAAAGGAATTTCTGTTATAAACGCTGATAAAATCGGGCATCAGATTCTTTTACAGGAAAAAATAAAAGAAAAAATCACCAAAACTTTTGGAAAAAATGTAATTTCAAAAACTCAGATTGATAGAGGAAAACTTGGTGAAATTGTATTCCAAAATCAAAAAAAATTGAATGCACTAAATAAAATAATTCATCCCATTTTAATAAATGAAATTTTTCAAAAAATAGAAAAAACCAGTTGTAAAACAATCCTTATAGATGCTGCGCTTCTTTTAGATTGGAAATTGGACAAATTCTGCAAATATGTGATACTAATAACTTCAAAAAAGAAAAACCGAATTAAGCGTCTTATTTCTGAACAGAAACTATCCAGAAAAGAAGCAACAGAGCGAATTTCCTCCCAGAAAGAACCTTGCGGAAAGATTGATTTCATAATAGAAAACGATTCAACTCTTTCAGTATTTGAGACAAAACTTCAGAAGGTCTGGAATGAGATGAAACTTGAAATTTGAAACTTGAAATTTGGAGTGCTGAAACGAGGAGTTCCGATTTAATCGGGACGACGAACTTTCAGCATTCGCTTTTGCGAGAAGTTCTCCCCGATGAATCGGGGATCGTTTTCGCACTCCAAAATAAATTTTATTTTTTATGATTAACAAAGACATCCAATATTACAAATTCTGTTTCTACGGCTTCTTAAAAAACTTACGATTTTTTGACCCATTTATTATTCTGTTCTTCCGAGAAATAGGTTTTTCCTTTTTGGAAATTGGTATGCTTTTTTCAATAAGGGAAATCGCCACAACAGCACTTGAAATCCCAACCGGGCTTATTGCAGATACTTATGGCAGAAAAAATTCTATGATTCTCTCTTTCGCTTCATATATTTTATCCTTTCTTATGTTTTACTTTTTCCCAAATTTCACAATTTACATCTTTGCGATGATTCTCTTTGCTGTAGGACAGGCGTTCAGGACTGGCACGCACAAAGCAATGATTCTGGAATATCTGAAAATAAAAAATATCTCCCATCAAAAGGTAGAATACTACGGACATACACGAGGTTTCTCCCAGTTCGGCTCTGCAATCTCAGCATTGATTGCTGGTGCTCTCGTCCTCTGCTCTGGAAGTTACAAAATTGTATTCCTCGGCTCAATTGTTCCCTATATTTTAGGTTTATTTCTGATGCTCTCTTATCCAGATTGGTTAAATGGTGAATTCAAAAAGATAGAAGAGAAAAATATCTTAAAAGCAATTTTTAAGAACTTCAAAAACACAATTTCAAATTTCCTTCAAATGTTTAAAAATTCCCTTTTGATAAAGGCATTATTCAATTCATCTTTATATGATGGTTTGTTCAAAACAATCAAGGATTACCTTCAGCCAATCCTCCATACTTTTGCATTATCAATTCCAATCTTGCTTTCATTGGGCGATAAAAGAAGCACAATACTCATCTCATTTACATACTTTTTTCTCTATTTGCTGACCTCATACTCTTCCAGAAAGGCAAGCAGATTTTCAAAGAAATTCCGTTCATTGGCATTTGCGATTAACATTAGTTTTATTGGTGGAATTATATTAACAATCTCATCTGGAATATTTTATGCAGTTAATTTGAAGATTTTGACAATCCTCATTTTCGTGCTTTTATATGCAGCACAAAATATCAGAAGACCAATGAATATCGGCTATATAAGTGAAAATATCTCGTCAAAAATAATGGCAACTGGACTTTCTGTAGAATCGCAATTAAAGACAATGACAATTGCAATTCTTGCTCCTATAATGGGATTCCTTGTTGATAAATTTGGAATAGGTCTAGCACTAATCGTATTATCTTGTTTTTTATTACTTTCTTATCCAACTCAAGTTTCGCACTTAAAAATTAAGCAATAAGAAATTACAGGTAACGACTTAGAAACAATTTTAATTTGAGAATGCTGTGCCTTTAGCAGAAAAATGGTTAAAAATAATGGATTTTATTATAAAAAGTTATTTACGGAAATAACATCCCCCTTTATCCCCCTTCAAAGGGGGAACTATAGGAATAAAAGTCTCTCAGCTAGTTGACGGATGGAATTAGACAAATGTAAGGGTAAGGGAAAAAGAGAATGGAAGATTGGTAACCAGGTAAATATGACGAAAGAGAAAGTGTTCAGAATAACCAACTAATCTTTTCGTATTTTATAAATAGTATAAAATTTCCAAAATAAGCTATCAATAAAACTGTCATTCTGAACGTAAGCGAAGAATCTCAAAACATCGATTAATACTTGAGATTCTTCACTTCGTTCAGAATGACACATTATTTTGGAAACGCTATAATAGGAAATAATAAAACTTGATACTTTTGTTTTAATATCCTACATATTATTGCTTATGATTATATGGACAAGTTACGGGTTACGAGTTACGGGTTAAGAGTTACGGGGTTACGGGTTAAGATTTATCTACCAAAAACTTATGTGTCAGAAAAAAAGGAAATTCCTATGCAATCGAGTTAGGAAAAATAAAAAATCGTGAATACTTATAGCGCGCACCACCCATTGCATATCAAAGAAAAATCTTGACAGTATTTTTCATCTATAATTTTTTTTGTAATCAATTGTCAATAGTCAATAGTCAATAGTCAATAGTCAATAGTCAATAGTCAATAGTCAAT
>JACNFI010000067.1 GCA_014384665.1 Candidatus Cloacimonadota bacterium | reverse complement strand
CAAACGCTCACAGATGTCATTCCCGACCGTGCCCAACTTGATTGGGTATCGGGAATCCATATAGAGTGAAGACGCAGTAAAAGACAGGTTGTAAGGAATAGATTCCCGTCCCCGATTTCTCGAGGACAAGCTTTCACGGGAATGACACTTGTCTTGGCGAAGCAAGCCGTAGCCAGAAATGAAGTGAAAATACCCATTTTGCAGAACACATATTAAAATAAATTATAGGAGAAAACATGAAAGAGAAACAAAAAAAACAGATTAAAGTCAATATCCCCAAAGAAATTGGTGAAGGGATTTATTCAAATATTGTATTTATGAATTTTAATGCTTCAGAATTTATTGTTGATTTTGGTCGTCTATTGCCAGCAATTCCAGAAGCAAAGATTTATTCCAGAATTGTTATGAATCCACAACATTGCAAAAGATTGATGCATTTGTTAGAGAGAAATATTGAAAAGTTTGAAAACCAATTTGGTGAAATTTCTCTCCCTGAAGTAAGTAGTAAAAAAGATATTGGATTTGATACAAAAAGCATATAAATTCAAAATAGTAATTTATTCATAAGTTCACTATAAAAGGTATAATTGTAGAAAATATTGATATTAATATTTATAAAAGTGTGAAAACTTTTTTTATTCTTATACTAATATTTTCATTAATTAAAATGAATTTTATACTATAAACTTCTAGTTATAGATTTTTGGGGTATACTCACAATAAATATATTTTAAAAATAAACTATTCCTATTATACTTGACTAAAAATAACATAATTAAAAAATTCAACAAATTTTTTATTAAATAGAATAATTTTATGAAAGGGTTTTATAATGAAGAAAAACTGGTTTAGAACAGTATGCATTATTGTTGTTTTTCTTGTAACTTTCTATTACCTATTACCATTAATAGGTAAAAAACAGTATTCAATTTGTAATATTGAAGTTTATAATCAGGACTCGGTAAAAATTTATGAGGTTACTGAACAAGAATATAAAATAGGTAGTAATTTATTCGGACCTGAATTTGATGAAAGTATTAAAATAGCTGATATTGGTGATTCAATTACAGTAAAAGGTAGAATCCCTGATGATATATTAAGAAATTTAGATGTGGAAATTGACTGGGATGAGAATCAAATTATTAAAGCTAAATTAGTTGAGAGAACTGCAAAAGTTGAATTACCTTCCTGGTTTAGTAAGAAAGAATTGAAACTTGGTTTGGACTTACAGGGTGGAATGCATTTGATGTTAGAGGTTGATACAGAAGAATTGTCAAAAGAAGCCGCAGAATCAAGTGTCAAAGGTGCTTTGGAAATCATACGAAACCGAATTGACCAATTTGGTGTTTCTGAACCTGCTATTCAAAAAATTAGCAAGAATAGAATATTGGTTCAACTCCCCGGCTTACGAGATGCTAATAGAGCCAAAGATTTAATTGGAAAAACCGCTCTCCTTGAATTTAATCTTGCAGCAAATAATGAAGATATTACAAAAACAGTTGAAGCGATTGATTCTTATTTGAAAAATAATTATGATAAATATGCTTATTTAGGTGAAATTGAGGAAGAAGCCACTGCATTAGAAGAAGCATTGTTTGAGATTCCAGAAGAACCAGTAGATTCAACTGCTGATACTACTTTAGTTTCAACAGATGAAGAGAAACACGAACATCTGTTTTCTTCATTAATTGCTATTTATGGACAAAATTTTGTGGTTAAACCTGAAAATATGAAGCTGTTTAGGAAAATTATTGCTCTTCCTGAAGTTATGAATATAATACCAAGTGGAATTATGATTTTAATGGGAAAGGTTAATCCAAAGGATATTTATGGAACACGACCAGTATATTTTCTCTATGATACGGTAGAATTAACAGGTGCTTCACTTAAATCTGCTGATGTTCGTATTGGTCAGGGAATGGATCCGAAGACAGCGGGTAAACCTTATGTGAGTTTACAATTTAATAACCAAGGCGCTGGTATATTTTCTAAAGTTACAGGTGAACATAGAAAAGAAAGATTGGCAATTGTTTTGGATGATATTGTTCATTCTGCACCGGTTATACAGGATAAAATACGAGATGGAAATGCACAAATTACAGGTAACTTTACAATGAATGAAGCAAAAGACCTTGCAATTGTTTTACAAGCAGGTAATCTTCCTGCTCCTGTAAATATTATTGAAGAAAGAACTGTGGGTCCTTCACTTGGCTCAGATTCAATTAGAGCTGGATTTAAGGCAGCTTTGATAGGTTTAATAATTGTTACGCTCTTTATGTTGATTTACTATAAATTATCAGGATTTATTGCAGATATTGCACTTATATGTAATGTGCTTATAATAATGGCTGTATTGACTATGCTTAATGCTGCTCTTACATTACCCGGTATAGCAGGAATAATTTTAACCATTGGTATGGCTGTTGATGCAAATGTGCTTATTTTTGAAAGAATAAGAGAGGAATTAAGGTCAGGAAAAACTGTTAGAACCGCAGTAGATAATGGTTACAAAAGAGCAATAATCACTATTGCTGATGCAAATATTACCACCTTAATTACTGCAATTGTTCTGTATCAATTTGGCACCGGACCGATTAAAGGTTTTGCTGTTACTTTAAGTATTGGTATTTTGGCATCAATGTTTACTGCAATAGTTTTTACAAAAGCAGTCTTTGATGGAATCATAAAGCGAAAAGTCAGAACATCCCTGAGTATATAAAGGAGTTTGAAATGAGATTATTTAAGAATCCAAATATTGATTTTATAAAAAGAAGAAAAATAGCTTTTTTCATATCAATAATTGTAATTATTTCAGGAATAGTATCCTTAATTATAAATAGTGGACCAAAATATGGAATAGATTTTACTGGAGGAATACTAATAGAATTTGATTTCACTCCTGATGACCCGAATTCTGCACCCATAGATATTCAAGAAGTAAGAGATGCTTTATCATCTCAGGGATTTAGTGATGCAGAAATACAGGAATTTGGTAATCCTAATCATATTTTAGTGAAGATTAGAACAACACAGAATCCCAAAGAAGATCAGTTAAATATTATATCTATTTTGCGTGATAAATTTCCTGACAATGCTGGCAATAAGCAAATTTCTGATTTCCAACTTAGAAGTGAACAGGTTGGTTCAAAAATTGGCGAAGAATTACAAGGAAAAGCCATTATTGCAATTCTTATTTCATTATTGGGAATTATTATCTATATTTGGTGGAGATTTGAACTTACCTTTGGATTTGCTGCAGTTCTGGCTCTTTTTCATGATGTTATAATAACAATTGGACTTCTTTCCATCTTTGGAAAGGAAATAAATATTGCAATAATCGGAGCTTTATTGGCTATTGTGGGATATTCACTAAATGATACTATTGTATTATTTGTTCGCATACGAGAAAATTTAAAAGTATATCGTAGAGAAAAGTATAAATCAATTATTAATCATAGTATAAACGAAGTGCTATCACGAACAATAATAACTTCATTAACAACTTTGATAGTGGTGCTTTCTTTATATTTTCTCGGTGGAGCAGTGATTAATGATTTTGCTTTTACTTTATTATGTGGTATTATCGTTGGTACATACTCATCAATATTTATAGCAAGCCCTGTTCTCGTAGCCTATAGAAATTGGAGTTCAAGAAAGACAGAAAGAAGTTCAAAAAGAAAATAAGTATTTTTAACCATTCATTTTTATCACTTTCACAATATACTAATATAATGCATATAATATCAGGCAAATATAAAGGACATAAATTAAGTATTCCAAAAACTCATATTCATCCTACTATGGATAGAGTAAGGGAAGCCATTTTCTCAATGATTAGAGATAGATTAAATGATGCAGTTGTGTTAGATATTTTTGCTGGAAGCGGTAGTTTAGGTCTTGAAGCTTTAAGCCAAGGAGCAAAAATATGCCATTTTGTTGATAAATCGTTTAAGTCAATAAATTGTATAGAGAAAAATTTAATAAAATTAAATATTAATAATAATGTTAAAGTTATAAAAAATTCAACATTGAACTTCTTAACAAAATGTAATGAAAATTATTATGACATTATTTTTGTTGACCCGCCATATAGGTCAAAAGTGATTAATGATATTGTGAAAGAAATATTTACTTTAAACATTTTGAAACAAGAAGGCTTAATTGTAGCAGAATGTAGAGTTGATGAGAATTTATCAAATATTAAGAATTCTTACATAAAAACCAAGATCTATGGAGATACTAAGATATTTATTATTAAAAAGAGAATAAATAATGAGTAAAAGCAAGAATTCCAGATTAAAATTATACAATACATATACCAGGCATAAAGAGGATTTTGTAGCTATTACACCTAATTTTGTAAAATTATATACCTGCGGTTTGACAGTTTATAATTATGCCCATATTGGAAATCTACGAACATACATTTTTGAAGATGTGTTGAAGAGAGTTCTGCTGTATAATGGTTATAAAGTTAAGCATGTGATGAATATTACTGATGTAGGACATCTTACTTCAGATGCTGATGAAGGAGAAGATAAGATGGTTCTTGAAGCAAAAAAGGAGAAAAAAACAGTCTGGGAAATTGCAGAATATTATACTAATGCTTTTGAAAACGATTTAAGAAAATTGAATATTATTTTTCCTGATTTCCATGTCAAAGCAACAGACCATATTCAGCAAATGATAGATTTAATTAAACGGCTTGAAGATAAGGGCTTTACTTATTCCAGAGACGGGAATGTTTACTTTAATATTTCAAAATTTACAGATTATGGAAAGTTAGCAAAACTTGATATTGATAAATTGAAAGCTGGTGCAAGAATTTCAATTGATGAATCAAAGAAAAATCCATTTGATTTTGTCTTGTGGTTTACTAAATCAAAGTTTGAAGATCAGGAAATGAAATGGGACAGTCCTTGGGGTAAAGGTTATCCTGGCTGGCATGTGGAATGTTCAGCAATTTCAATGTATTATTTAGGAGAGCATTTTGATATTCACTGTGGTGGAATTGACCACATATCGGTTCATCATACAAATGAGATTGCTCAAAGCGAAGCTGCAACAGGGAAGAAATGGGTGAACTATTGGTTGCATGGAGAATTTCTGATATTCCGTCAGGAAAAAATGAGCAAATCAAGAAATGAATTTTTAACATTGGATGTGTTGAATGAAAAAGGATATTCACCAATGATGTATCGTTATTTCTGTCTTGGTGCTCATTATCGCCAGCCACTTACTTTTAGTTATGAAGCCCTCAATACCGCAAAGTCAACATATAATCGTTTAGTGAACAAAGTAATTGAGATAAAATCAAATATTGAGCATTCAAAACAAAATATCGAATTTATTAAATCTGTCAAAATTGAATTCTTATCAAAAATCAATAATGATTTAAATATGCCTGAAGCTCTTGCAGTTCTATGGAAAACACTTAGAACAGATGAAATTGGTAATAAGGAGAAGTATGGTCTTATACTTGAATTTGATAAGGTTTTTGGCTTGGATCTTGATAAAGTTGAGAAACTTTACATTGAAGAAGCAAAACAAAAAGTTGATGTAAAATTAGTAGAGAGATTAGTAAAAGAGAGAGATGAAGCTCGTAATAGAAAAGAATGGACAAAATCTGATAAAATCAGGATGAGGTTAGTTGAGATGGGAATAGAAGTCCGAGATAGCAGAAAGGGTACTACTTGGAAAATAAAATCATAAACTTTTGCCAATATCAATGAACCCCCTCTAAAAAACCATTCCGTCTGTGCGCCTATCTTCCCGATGAAATCCGGGAGACAAGACGAGCTAATATCGATGAAATGGTAAAAAATAAATTATTTCTCTTTAATTTAATTGCATAGGAATTTCCTTTCTTTCTGACACATAAGTTTTTGGTAGATAACTCGTAACTCGTAACCCGTAACCCGTAACTCGACACACTAATTACTAACTCAAGTTTCGCAGGAGATATTATAACAAGTTAATTATGATTTATTCGGCAT
>JACNFI010000066.1 GCA_014384665.1 Candidatus Cloacimonadota bacterium | reverse complement strand
TACATTGCATCTGATTTATATATCAATAGTACCATTTATAGTTGTAACGATTTTTTCTAGAAAAATATTTGGGTTTGTATTTGGGCAGGAATGGATAATAGCTGGTATTTTTGCTCAAATCTTAATGATATTTACGTTTGTCTCTTTTATTAATGCTCCAGCAGTCATGAGTATGCAAATTTTGGGATTACAGAAATTTAGTTTAGGCTACGAGATATTGTTAACACTTTCCCGTTTTTTCAGTATATATTTAAGTTATGTCATATTCAATAATATTTATATTACTGTTGGATTCTATTCTCTAGTAGGATTTGTATTTAATACTTTTTTAATAATTTTTATTTCAAATAAAGTTGGAAAATCGAACTTACGGTCAACGTGGGGTAATGATGATTAAATTTAGATTAGGAATTTTAAAAGGTTATACAGATAATTATAAGCAATATATTCTATCATGCAAAGAAATGGGTATCATGTATGAAGTAATTGATATTTTATCTTGCAATTGGATTGAACTGATAGAGACTAGTAATTGTGTGGGATTTTTATGTGGACCACCATGTGAATTTCAAGAATGGAAAACTATTTATGATGAAAGATTATATGTATTAAATAAAATAATGAAAAAACCTATTTATCCTTCTTTTGATGAATTATATATTTACGAAAATAAGAGATTAATGTCATATTGGTTGGATTTACATAATTATCCACGTCCTGAAACAAAAATATTTTGTCGGAAAGCGGATTTTCTTGATTTTATTAAAGTAAACAACATTTATCCGCTAGTTTTTAAAACAAATGTTGGGGCAGCAGCATCTGGAGTAAAAATAATTAAAAACAAACGGACAGCTATAAGTCTTGCTAGTAAAACATTTGGGATTGTTAATCCACATTTTGCGCTTGGAGATCTAAAATTCATTAAAGGAAAAAAATGGACTTTTCCATCGTTTGGTAGTATACAAAAGCATTATCTTATTGTACAAAAATTTGAAGAGATAAAATGGGAATGGAGAATTATAAAAATTGAAGATTCTTATTTTGGTCATCAGAAGCTTCTTAAGGGTAATTTTGCAAGTGGATCTAGTCGTGTTGGATGGCATAAACCTCCAGAAGAACTTTTATTGTTAGTGAAAGATATTTGCGAGAAAGGAAAATTTGACTCAATGGCAGTAGATATTTTTGAAAGAAATAATGGAACGTATTTAGTAAATGAACTCCAATCCATCTTTGGTTCTTACGATGATGCACAAATGTATATTAATGGACACCCTGGAAGATATCTATTTAAAAATGGTCAAATTCATTTTGAAGAAGGTTATTTTAATATATATAAGAGTTATTTATTGAGAGTAAAACATTTTGTTAATATTCTTTCAACAGGTAAGGAGAGATAGATATGAAAATAGGATTAATCAAGCCTAATTTTCCAAATGAAAAAAGAGTTGCCCTCTTGCCCGAACATATAATCGATTTTGAAAATGAATTAATAGTAGAAAATAATTTTGGGGAATACATGGATATTCCAAATTTTGAATATGAGAATAGAAACTGCATTATCAAAGATAGAGAAACAATTCTTCGTGAGTGTGATGTCATTTTTTCTCTTAAATTAATTCAGCAGGTTGATTACAAGTTTCTTCGTCCAGGTCAAATGATTATCGGGTGGACTCACCCCAGTGGTTCAGGAGCAAAATTCATAAAAGAGCAAGCAATTCCGAAAAATCTTATCATTGTTGATTTGGATAACATATACCCCTTCATACATTATATGCAAGGGAAGATCGATATTGGATTTCTCAAGCCAAATTTTATTTGGAAAAATAGTTATATGGCCGGATTTAGTTCTACTATGCATGCAATATTAGCCCAAGGAATAGTACCTAATGCAAATACCAGGGTTGCCATTTTAGCGTGTGGCAATGTATCTCAAGGAGCATATGCGGCTATTTCTAAGTTTAATCCAGACATAAGACTCTATTATCGAAAGACAATGCATGAGTTTAAAGAATCGATTGCTGATTTTGATATAATTATTAACGGTATTGAAATGGATAATGATATTGAGCATATAGTTAATAACGAAGAAATTAAACTTCTTAAATCCAAATGTTTACTCATAGATGCTGCAGCTGATGCTGGCAGGGCTATCGAATCTACAAGATATACATCAATTGATAATCCGCTGTATTATGAAAATGATGTATATTTTTATGTAGTAAACAATTCGCCATCAATCTTTTATCGTGAATCAAGCTATATTATCAGTCAATCTTTCAGCAAACATATTTTTAAAAAAAATATTAAAAGATTTTATGCTTTGCTGAAATAGAAATTTAAATTAATTTTAATGTTCAAGAATTTAATATGTAATCTCCTGAAAGGATCGGTTGTTGGAACATTCTGAATATGTATGTTTGGAAAATGGAGAAAAAAATAAGTATATTAAAATATTTCATTACCATACGCTATCTTCGAGAAGATAGCAAATGATTTAATAAATGGATAATAATAATACTTTAGTAGAGAGAAAAAAAACAATATTGTTTGTGCTTCCAAATTTAGAAGTTGGCGGTTATGAGAGGATTACTTTGAGTATTATCCGAAATCTTGATCCTAATGCATTTAATGTTAGTTTACTTCTAATAGAAAAAAAAGGATATTTCACCGAACTCATTCCCGAATTCGTTGAGATTATTGATCTCAGAACTAAACGGGCTAGAAATGCGTTACCTCGGGTTATTAAATCTATTAGAAAATTAAAACCTGATATAGTATTTTCTACAGCAAATCGCGTTAACATATTAGTGATTATGGCTTCAATTTTTGTAAAAGGATTTAAAACTGTTATTCGGGAACCAAGCCTACCAAGTGCACAGATTAAAAATAAAAATCTTAAATTAATTTATCGAGTATTGATGTCCTTATTATATCCTAGGGCTGATAAAGTCGTATCCCAGACAGATGAAATGAAAAATGAACTTATCAAGCTTTTTCATCTTAAACCAAATATTATTGAAGTCATTACTAATCCCATTGACTTAAAATTTATTGATTCTAAAATAAAAGATGAGAAGAATCCTTTCGGGAAAAATAATATACATGTTGTTACTATAGGTAGGATAAGCTATGAAAAGGGATATGATATATTGCTGGAATCTTTTGGAAAAGTTGTAAAAAAAAATAATAGATTTAAATTACATTTTGTTGGAAAAATTGTCGACATAAATTATAAAAGGAAATTGGATAGAATTATTTTTAAGTATAATCTGAAAGATAATGTTAATTTTTTGGGTTTTAAAAAAAATCCGTATCCTTTTTTAAAACATGCTGATCTTTTTGTTTTATCCTCAATTTGGGAAGGATTACCGAATGTCGTATTAGAAGCTTTGTATCTAAAAAAACCAGTTATTGCAACAAAGTGTGTTGAATATATCGAAAAAATATTTATACATAACCAGGGATCCTTGGTTGACGTAGGGGATGTTGATGGTTTGGCAAACGCAATATTAAATTATAAAAGAATTGAAATTATTGATAAATTTAAATTTGAAACTAAGTATGATTCATTCTTTGAGGGATTATGAAAAAATTACTTATTTTCGGAGACGGATCAATAATTCATACAAAAAAATGGATAGACGTTTTTAAAGGTTACTATAAACTTTATCTGATATCATTTTCCAAAGCTGAGTTTACTGGTGTAGAATGTCATTATCTTGATGTCGGAACAATATCTACATCCGGAAATAACTATAAATATTTACTTCAAATATTAAAGGTTAGAAAATTGATAATGAGAATAAAACCTGACATAATAAACGCACATTTTCTTACTAGTTATGGGTTTATTATTGCTTTGCTAAATCTTAGAATGCCTGTATTATTAACTTTACACGGATCAGATGTATTAATTACTCCCCAAAAGAGTTTAATGTATCGCTTAGCTGCAAAATATACATTATCAAAGTTAGATTATTACTTTTCAGCTGCTACTCACATTTCTGTTATCTTGGAGAAGAAATATCATGTCAAATCGACAAAAATCACAACTATACAATATGGTGTTGATGTAAAAAAGATTACTCAGATGCAATCCGATATTAAGGATATTGGCTTTATCAGTACAAGAAATTTTGTTCAAAACTCTAATATCAGTATAATAATAAAGGCATTTGCACAATATGTAAAAAAAAATCCTGAGAACAAATTATATATTCTTGGCTCAGGAGTTCAGGAGAAGGAATTACATGATTTAGTTGAATCATTAGAAGTGAAAGAAAATATTATATTCACCGGAAAACTCCAACACGATGAGCTACTTAAGTTCCTAGTAAGAGCTAAGAATTATCTCTCAATGACAACTTCTGATGGATCATCTCTTTCTCTACTGGAAGCAATGGCTGCAAAAGTTATTCCGATTGTCTCTGATATAAGGGCTAATAGAGAAGTTTTGCAAGACGCAGCTTATTATAGTGAAATATCTGTGGAAAATTTATTTATAACAATGAATAAAAGTTGTTATGTTAAAGAAATAATTGAAAGGAATTTCAATTATGTAGCACAGTATGCAGATTTTGAAAAGAACAAAAATATAATTCGTGACACATTTTCTAAGTATGTCATTAATAATTAACTTATAGACTAAGATAATGGGAAAAATTTACTAAGATAGCAAACTGTCTAATCATGAAAATACTATATATAACTCAGTACTTCTATCCTGAAATAGGAGCAACAACAAACAGAGCTCTTTCAAATGTCAGGTATTTGGCAAAAAGGGGACATAGAGTAACAGTTCTCACTGAAATGCCAAACTATCCAAAAGGAATTATTTTCGATAATTATAAAAGGAAAATTTTCCTTAAAGAAAAGATGGAAAATTTTACAATAAATCGAGTTTGGGTTTATACAAATCAAAGGAAAAATTTTCTGACTCGACTTTTTTTCTATTTTTCGTTTATGTTTTTAGGAATTATTTACACATTATTCAATTGGAAAAAGTATGATATTGTTTATGTTACCTCCCCGCCACTGTTTGTAGGCTCTATTGGATTATTATTAAAAAAGATATTTAGAAAAGCAAAATTCATTTTCGAAGTTCGTGATCTCTGGCCTGATGCTGCAATCGAAATGGGTGAACTGAATAATATACAATTTATTAAATTTAGTTATAAATTAGAAAAGTCACTTTATCAAAATGCAAATCATATTGTTGCTGTAACACAAAGTTTCAAAGATAAAATTATAAAGAAAGGTTGTTCAGAAAAAAAGATATCCATTATAAGAAATGGGAGTGATTTGTCTTTTAAGAAAGTTGTGGTTTCAAACGAATTAAGAAATCGGTTTAATGCTTCAGAAAATTTCATCGTTATCTACGCCGGCATCCTCGGCTTAGCACAAAATTTACGAATAATTATTGATGCTGCAAAAAAACTTGAGGATGAAAATGTTATAGTTTTATTGCTAGGAACAGGACCTAAAGAAAATGAATTAAAAAACTATGCTGATCAAATCAAAGTAAAAAATCTAAAATTTCTTGGAGAAATTCCAAAAAATGAAATGAGCGTTTATTTCTCTCTGGCAAATTGTGGCATTATTCCTTTGAGAAATATTGAAGTATTCAAAAGTACAATTCCATCGAAATTATTTGATTATATGTCCGCTAATCTTCCAATTCTACTTGGTGTTAAAGGTGAGGCAGCTTTGATCCTGAATCAATCAAAAGCTGGAATTACATTTGAGCCGGATAATTCAGAAGACTTGGCCGAAAAAATCATTTATCTTAAAAATAACCCAAATTTGTTATTAGAAATGAGAACAAAAGGGCGACAGTTCGTGAAACATAATTATAATCGAAAATTATTAGCAGCTAAATTAGAAATACTTCTTAGGAAAATCAATTCCTCAGAATAGGTATGAAATAATTCATTTTGTTTATTATGCTTTTATTACAAAAAAAGACTTACCTATAAATAGTGATAGAATGAGAAAATTT
>JACNFI010000065.1 GCA_014384665.1 Candidatus Cloacimonadota bacterium | reverse complement strand
TAATATGTGCTCTTGCATACATTTTCGTATCAAAGTATGGCGGTGATGTAATCATTAAGTGAACACTGTTATCCTGCAAGTCGTCCATTTTCATTGAATTTTTTACAAACATTTTTTGGGTTGTTTTATTTATCTTAATGACATTTAATTCTTCAATATGTATTTCTTTCTTTTTTTGTTTTGATTTCAAATTTTGCTCATACTTCTTCAATTCTCGCAAGTCAAAACGCATCTGACCACTTGCAGAAATTTGTGCTTTTATAGTTTGCATCTTTACAAAGTCATGAAGCATTCTTACAGATATATTAAGATATTTAGCGGATTCAATCGCTGAAAGATATTTTCTTTTTTTATAATCTAATGATTCCATATAATTTTATATCCTTACTCTAAAATACTTTCCACTTCCTTCTGCCAAAACTTCTTATTTACAGTTCTACCTTTTTACCAACTCGCAAAACTCTTTTGGTGATATTATTTTTGTTTTTTTACAGATATTTTTAGGAAAATGCTTCTTATTTCCTGTAATTAAATATTCAGCATTTGATGATATTGCTACTTCATAAAAAATTTTATCATCAGGGTCTGGCAAGGAAATAAATATAGGAGAAGCAATTACTTTCTCGGCAATGTCATACAAATAATCCATAATAATTTTCACATTATCAAGTTCAAAATCAAACTTGGGTCGCATTAGAACTTCTCTATATTCAGAAATAATTCGTGAATCAAGAGCAATATCAATTTTTTTTGTTAAAACTAATCTTAATATTTGAGAGCTAAAGCTATATGGGGACAATAAGGCGCTAACGATAACATTTGTATCAATAACAACTTTCATAACTATCTGGATTTTCTAACCTCTTTAATTTCTTTCTCAATTTCCTGAGAGGTTATTTTATCTGTTGCTTTTCTCATAGATTCTTTTTGAATTTCATCAAGAGCCAATGTTGCTCTGCTTCTCCGATATGCAGATATTGAATTTTCTAAGTTATCTTCATCAACACTTATTAGTAATCCAATTGGGTGACCATTTGAAGTGATTACTAATTCTGATTTTTTTTGTAATGCTTGCCATATTTTGCCGGGCTTTATTCTAAAGTCTCTGACCGAAATAAATTTCATATTATTATCTCCAAAATGTCATTCAAATTATCCTACAATAAATATAGTAACCTGTATGTTATATGTCAAATTATTTACTTATAGTTAAGTTTAAAGATTTATCATTCATTTTAAAATACTTCCCACTTCCCTCAGCTAATACTTCTTTATCCTTATTTCGAATCTGAGCTCTGACATAGAAAATTTTCTTTGTACCCTTTTCAATCCATGCTCTTGCAAGAATTTCTTCACCTATTGGAATTTTTTTGCAATATTTTACAGACATTTCTACAGTTGCTGCCATAATTCCTTTATTAATAATAGCATAAGCCATTACCTCATCAAGAATTGTAGCAGTAATTCCACCATGTAGAACTCCGGGAAATCCTTGATATTCTTTTTTTGGAGTCCAGCTTGTTATTGCGTTTCCATCAGAATATGAAAATTGAAGTTTTAGCCCAATCGGATTTTTTTGTGAACAAGCAAAACAGTAATTATTTTTTATTTCCATAATAGTGTACTATTTTTTAGAACAGCTGTGCCAACAAGCAGATAAGGGCTGGTTTTTCCTCTGGTTTTTTCAGCTAAGTTAAATGCTTCTTTTAAATACTCTATATCAGTTTCTTCCATCTTCTCTTAGTTTGGAGTGCGAAAACGAGGTCTCACGATATATCGTGAGAACGAACTTTTCGCAATTGATGGGATGCTGAAAGTTCGTATCCCGATAAATCGGGATACTCGTTTCAGCACTCCAAATTATTGCCGAAATTCTCTTAAATATAATATTTTTTTAAGCCCAATTGGTAAATTTTTTACAAATTCTTTTTCTTTCGGATACACTCTCAACGGATTAATATCAATTCCGCCCCGACGATTATATTTGCAAAAAACAGCAATTTTTTTGGGCTGAATTTTTTTAACCAAATCAAAAAGAATTCTTTCACAACATTCTTCATGAAATTCATTATGATTGCGATATGAGACAATATAATGTAAAAGTGATTCTTCTGTAATCTCTTTTTTATCTGTAAAGTAGTAAATATAAACAGTTCCCCAATCAGGGTGTCCAGTTATGGGGCAGTTTGATTTTAGTAGATTGGACATCAAATAGTATTCTGGTTTCTTAGCAGATTTTGCCTGCCTTACAAAGCCTTGGTGTAGTAAGGTCTGAAGCAAATCTGGATTTACCTCATATTGAAAAGGATTTTTTTTGTTTAAATAATCAATACATTTGAATTTCTTGGAAGAATTAAAATTTTGATTAAAATCCTTATAAGTTGAAAGAGCAAATTTTATATTTGATGAGTTCAAGGCAGATTTTAAGTCGGATTCAATTACATTTATCGCTTCTTGGTTATTTTCAAAGTAAGCCATATTAAAAGAGTTTAGATACAATTTTAGCGATTTGCTTTCAATCAGAAATTCTGATTCAGCAGGATATTCAATTCTAAGAATTCCAGCAAAAGGCAAACCTGATTTTTCTAAAAATGAGAATTCATAACAATTCCAGATATCTATACCTGAGAAAGGGATATTTTTCGTGTCCCATCCAATATTCTGTCTGCCAATTTTTCGTGGGATTGGTTTAAGTAAACTTGAATTTGGTTTTGTGAGATATTTGTTCATTTACACAAACCTGATCCAACCTGTCTCCCGATTATCGGGAGCCAAGACGGGCAGGATTTGTAATCCTGTTTATTTCGTCTTAAAATAGCACACCCTTCTGCGCTAAAGCTTCGCAGGACAGGCAGATTACACTGATTTACCCCGTTAAATAGAACCACTTTACTAATCCTCTGGCGTTTATTTTAAGTTATTTAACGGGGTGAAACTGATTTACACAGATTATTATAATTACTTTTTTCTTTAATACGCCAACCCTATTATTATTCTCATTCTCTTCTGTGTTCCGATTCTTTTTGGGACATGTATGTTTCATTTTACAAAGATATTCTGGTTAAAAATCATATTTAAACATATTAAAACACCATTTCAAATGGTGTTTGATCATTTGGTTCATTACAGGAACTTGATACAACAGTCCGCCAGACCCGATTTAGCGGGACTCCGTCTCGGAACTGGCGGATGTAATCTTATTTTTTTCTTTTATGAAGATAATCTGGTCAATGATCATATTTTCCCAAATTAAACACCATTATCCCGATAAACCGGGAGTGTTTGATCACCTTGAAGTAGATCAAACAGGATTTGTAATCCTGTTTATCAAAATCAGAATCTTACTAAAATTCGGCAATATCAATAACATCACTATCCAGTTTAATATAATCTCGTGCACTGGAAAAGGGATAATTTTTATCTTCTATGACCAATCCTTTCCGGACAGGATTCTCGTGGATATATTTCATTTTCTGTAAGAAAAATTTTCTTGATACAATTACTTCTGGTTTATCATCATCCATCCAGAGTTTAAATGATTGATTGACCATCTTTCCAATTTTTTTTAGATAATTATAACTGTTAACAAAGTAAGTATTACTAAGATTTAAAATATTGAAAATATTTTCTGCCTTTAATGGCCTTTTCGTTTCTATGCTATCTCTGAATATTTTATGGACTTTCTTTGAAATAAATTTTTTAAAATCTCTTTGATAACAAGAGATGTCATATTTCTTATCTTTTAGATGTATTATGTAATGTAGATGACTTGGCATAATAACATAGGCATACAAGAGTATATTCCTTTTCTTCCTAAAATGTTGAAAACTTGATAGAACCAACTCTATGGTTTTCTTATAGATGAATACATCTTTCCAACCACATACTGTGTTCGTTATAAAATAAATATTTTCGGATTTCTTAAACCAATTTCTTTTCATATAAAATAAAAAACTTGTAAAATACAAAACTTGATCTAACAGGATTTGTAATCCTGTTTTTCTTCCATACTAATATCCCAACTAATGATTTCTTTCTTTTTCCAAACATCATTACAAATGATGTTGGATCATTTAGTTGTTTTTTTTTGCACTTCTCTTTTCAGTTTTTCAATAAACTCACCTAACAGAAACACACCCAAATCTCCTTTCAGATGTTTTCGCACTGAAATATTTTGATTCTCAATTTCTTTATCACCAACAATAATCATATACGGAATTTTTTCATTTTCTGCTTCGCGGATTTTGTATCCGATTTTTTCATTTTCCAGATTGATTTTTGCGCGGATTTCTTTTTCTTTTAAATATGAAAGAATTTTCTTTCCATATTCAAAATGGTTTTCACTAATTGGAATAACTTTTACTTGTACTGGAGCAAGCCATAGTGGGAAATTTCCAGCATAATGCTCAATCAAAACACCAAAAAATCTTTCCAGAGAACCAAGCAAAGCCCGATGAATCATAAATGGACGGTGTTCTTTATTATCTTCTCCAATATATTTCATGCCAAATTGTTCTGGAAGATTAAAATCAAACTGTAGAGTGGTGCATTGCCAAGAGCGATTCAGAGCATCCTTTACCTTTATATCAATCTTTGGTCCGTAAAATACTCCTTCTCCTTCATCTATTTTATATGGAAGTTTTGAAATTTCAAGTGCATTTTTAAGCGATTGAGTTGCTTTATCCCAATCCTCTTTTTTACCAACAAATTTATCAGGTCTGGTGGATAGGAAAATCTCAAAATTTTCAAATCCAAATGATTTCAGGAAGAATATAGAAAAATCAAGTAATTTCACAACTTCGTTCTCAAGCTGTGATGGAGTGCAAATAATATGTGCATCATCTTGAGTAAATCCACGCACTCGCATAAGTCCGTGCAAAACGCCAGAGCGCTCATAACGATACACAGTACCGAGTTCAGCATATTTTATCGGAAGTTCTCTATAACTTCGCAGTTTTGATTTGTAAATCATAATGTGAAATGGGCAGTTCATCGGTCTGATATAATAATCCTGCTCATCAATCTTCATTGGTGCATACATATTTTCAGAATAGAAACCGAGATGCCCGCTGGTTTCCCAAAGATTGGACTTTCCAATATGTGGAGTATACACAATATCATAACCTGCCTTGTAATGTTCTTTTTTCCAGAAATCTTCTATTATATTACGAATTAAACCACCTTTTGGATGCCAGTGAACGAGCCCTGCTCCGACTTCTTCATAAAATCCAAACAAGTCCAACTCTTTGCCCAGTCTTCTGTGGTCTCGTTTTTCTGCTTCATTTAATTTTTCCAAATATGTTTTTAATTCTTTTTCAGAAGGAAAAGAAATGCCATAAATTCGCTGGAGCATTTTATTTTTTTCATCTCCACGCCAGTATGCCCCTGAAACTTTCAGCAGTTTGAACGCTTTAACTTTGTTTGTAGACAGCAAATGAGGGCCTTTACAAAGGTCAACAAAATCACCCAGCACATAAATAGAAATTTGTTCTTCAGAGGGAAGTTCGTTTATCAATTCTATTTTATAATCTTCACCAAGATTTTTGAATATTTCCAGTGCTTCATTTCTGGTCACTTCACGGCGTTCAAAGAAAAAATTCTCATCAATGATTCTTTGCATTTCTTCTTCAATTTTTTCAAGGTCATTGTCTGAAAATGGAGTTTTCTTATCAAAGTCATAATAAAAGCCATTTTCAATAGCAGGACCGATAGCAACTTTCACATCTGGATAAAACCGTTTAACTGCTTGAGCCATAATATGAGAGGTGCTGTGCCAATAGACCTTTTTCCCTTCGTCATCTTTGAATTTATAAAATATTAGAGATGAATCATACATTATTTTATAATTAAGGTCTACTTCCTTGTCGTTTAATCTTGCAGAGACAATTTCCTTCGCAAGCCCTTTACTAATTTCTTCAGCAATTTGAAGAGGAGTGATGCCTTTCTCATACTCTTTTTTTGAGCCATCTGGAAAAGTAATTTTAATTTTCATAATACATCCTTGTAATTGCCACAGAGCCACGGAGAACA
>JACNFI010000064.1 GCA_014384665.1 Candidatus Cloacimonadota bacterium | reverse complement strand
GAAGCAAGCCGTAGCCAGAAATAAAGTGAAAATACTCATTTTGCAGATCTCATATCCATAAAAATATAAGGAGATACAATGAAAAAATTAATATCATTTATATTGTTTTTGTGCTTGTTATTTATAATTAATTGCTCCTCAAGCACAGATAATGATACAACACCTCCCACTGTAACTATAAGCCAACCCCAGGATGGTGCGACAATTACTGATTCAATAACCTCAATTAAAGTGAATGCAACCGATAATGTAGGGATTGCGTCTATTACACTTTATATAGACGATATTGAAGTAAGTTCCACTGCTGGTAATACAACTTATGAATATGAATGGTTTGTCCTTTATTGGTCTTATAGCAATGACCATACTATTCGTGCAACAGCATGTGATTTGAATGATAACAAAGGGTCTAAAAGTATAAATGTGACAGTAACAGAAGAAGCATATATATATCCAGAATTACTGGAACCAGCAGATAACAGTGAAGTACAAAATCCAATAGTATTCAAATGGACAAGCCTACCTGATGCTTATCAGTATGAGGTGCATTTTGCTCACAATGATACTCTCTTTATAGAAACACCTTCTGATACTACAATTACTAAGGATTTTTATATTTTCGGTTCCTTCAAATGGAAAGTAAGAGCAGAAAGAATCTTTCTGGCAGGGGCTGATACTAGTAAATATAGTCCATATTTCCACTTTATTTTAAGTGAATGAATTCTGCAAAATATGATAAAATATAAATTAGGATTAGCCCCACAATTTATTGTGGGGTAAACAAATAAAAAAATATCTTAACTGTTTCAATCCCCAATTAAATTGGGGATTACCCGTTTCCAGAAAGAGTTTATGAGAAACCGATGAATCGGTTAAGCATTTATTATTTTTAGGTTCCCCCTAATAAAGAGCCTGTGTAAAAATACAACTTCTTGGTCATTCTGAATCCCGATTTATCAGCGATTTTCTTGGCATAAATGATTTGACTTTTAGACCAGAAATTTAGGACAAGTATCTGATGTAAAATGCAACTATCATAGAAGTTGATAAATAAGCCTTAGGTTTATAAAATATTTTATTTCACAATATGATTATTCAATTAAATCAGGTTTTACTTTTATTTTGTAATGCAAGTGTCCTCACTTGCAATATTCACAATCGGGATCCCGATATTATCGGGATGTTACAAGAAGCCAAGAAATAAAATACGAATGTTATAACCTATGCTGAACTAATTGAATAATCATATTTCACAATTGGTCAAATTAAATATGGCGGTCTTTATTTTCTGCCTTAAATTATATTTCACTTTTTTCTGGAAAAATTGTTTTCTCTAAAAATTATGATTAGAAAAACACTGCCATAATTTATTTTACTTTCCATAGTTGGTAAAGGGCGTAAACGCCCTGTTTTGTGCGTTTTTACCTCTTATCCCAGTCATAACCCAGTGAAATATTCCTTACAGAATTTCACGGGTTAAAAATGACTGGGCTATTGATACTCATATGTAAAATTCACCCCGTTAGATAAACCCTGTTAGATAGATATTCTATAGCTTGTTTCAAAAACATTATATATAATTATCTAACAGGGTAAATATGAATTACACATATCCAAATTAAATAAAAGCTTATCTAACGGGGTAAATATACCCTGAAAAATCGCTGATTTATCGGGACTCCGTCTCGGAGCTGGCTGATTCTTTTTCTTGCCTGCCGTAGGAAGGTATTTCTCGGGAAGGAATTTTTAAGAGTAAACTCTATATAAATACAAAGAATTGAAAATACTTTAACCTTATAGTAATTTAGATGTTATACTACAAATGGTTAAGGAAAATTCTTCATACTGCAACATCTTATCATTAATTTATGATTTCACTATAAAAACCTGCGATCTCCAATTAAATTGGGGACACCCCGTTAGATGTTCTTGTCCCGTCCCGATTTATCGGTATGTGATTCTATCTAACGGGGCAGACACGAAATACTCGAAAATGGTTCGTGTAAATTCAGCCCGTCTGGGCGCCGAGCCTGATAATATCCGCATGTATTTTTCGCGTATTTCGCGGGAGATACTTTTTTAGATTGGACTCATTTATAATATTTTTATAACTCACAAAAATTTGACAAACAATTTATTGAAATCATAATATAGTTAAATTTGGGGTGCTCTTAAGGGCTGAGAACATACCCGTTGAACCTGATCCGGATAATGCCGGCGTAGGAAAGTTCACCGAGCATCTCAAAGATGTTTCGGTCTTTTTTGTTTTTACCGCAGAGAACGCAGAGAAAAATTTTAATTTTAATAATAAAAATTTGTGTTTGTTCGCGTTAGTTCGTGGCTAAAAAAATTATGAAAAAGATTGATAAACATATTGGTTTGTATTTCATTATTGATGGAGATTTCACAAGAGATTTTCTCGCAATGACAAAACTGGCTATCAATCTTGAAGTGAAAATCATTCAGTATCGTGACAAAAATGCTTCTCCAACTGAAATGCTGAAAAATGCAACTGAAATCAGAGAATTGACTGAAAAATCAGATACGATTTTCATCGTGAATGATAATATTGAAGTGGCGCTAAAATCACATGCCGGTGGCGTTCACATTGGGCAAGAAGATATTAAATATGAAGATGCCAGAAAAATGCTTCCTGAAAAGATAATTGGAGTAAGCACAGACAATCTTGAGCAGTCATTGTTTGCAGAGAAAATGGGAGCTGATTACATCGGTTTGGGACCAATTTTTCCAACATCAACAAAACCAGATGCTGGTCCAATAATTGGCATTAAAAAATTATCTGAAATTGTAAAAACAATTCAAATTCCAATAGTAGCAATTGGCGGAATAAATGTGGAAAATTTAGTAAGCGTTCTTGCAACTAAAGTAAGTGGAGTGGCAATAATCTCAGCAATACTTGGTAAATTAAGTCCTGAAAATGAGATAAAAAAAATCATAAATAAAATCAAAAAATACAATCAAATGAGAGGATAAAAATGGCATTAAAAGAGGAGATAATTACAAAAGCAATTGTGGAAAGATTTTCCCAGAAATTTGTTAAAAACCTAAATCAGGATGTAGTCATTGCTGGCGCAGGACCTGCTGGACTTACATTGGCATATTATCTTGCAAAAAAGGGTGTCAAGGTCTCAGTGTTTGAAAAAAAACTTTCCATTGGCGGCGGAATGTGGGGCGGTGGAATGCTTTTCAATGAAATCGTTGTTCAGGAAGATGGTAAGGCAGTTTTAGACGAATTTGACATCAAAACTGTAAAATATGATGCTGACTACTATACTGCTGACTCAATTGAAGCGGTCTCTACAATATGCTCAATGGCAATGAAAGCAGGCGTGAAAATCTTCAATTGTATGTTCGTTGAAGATTTGATGATTGACAAAAATGGAATTTGTGGTGTAGTAATTAACTGGACTCCAGTTGAAATGGCTGGACTTCATGTTGACCCGCTTTCAGTAAGGTCAAAGATAGTTGTAGACGCCACAGGACATCCACTTGAATTGCTAAAAATAGTTGAAAGAAAAGCAGAAGGAAAATTATTTACTGAAACTGGAAAAATTATGGGCGAAAAATCTATGAATGCTGAAATTGGAGAAAAAACCGTTGTTGAAAACACAAAAGAGATTTACAAGAATGTCTATGTGGTTGGAATGGCGGCAAATGCTGCATTTGGAGCAAACAGAATGGGTCCTATTTTCGGCGGTATGCTCTTATCAGGAAAAAAATTGGCAGAGATAATTACAAAAAGAATAAATGTTTAAAGGTTGGAAGGTTGGAAGGTTAGAAGGTTGGAAAGTTAGAAAGTTAGAAAGTTTAAAGGTTGGAAGGTTGGAAGGTTGAATGATTCAGTCTTTTTCAGTTTACATCAGTTTTCTCTGTTTACATCAATGATAAAGGTTTTAAGGTTGGAAGGTTAGAAGGTTGGAAAGTTAGAAAGTTTAAAGGTTGAAAGGTTTAAAAAAATTCAAAAAATATGAATTTATACCACAGAAGATATTAGAATATTTTTGAAATGATTTTGACAAGAACAAAAATTAAAAATAGAAAAAATCTTTGCGTACTCTGCGTCTCTGCGGTAAAATATAAGAGGAAAAATGACACAACTAAAAATGGCAAAAGATGGAATCATCTCAAAAGAGATGAAAGCCGTTGCAAAAGATGAAAAAATTGATGCTCAATGGCTTTGTCAGGAAATTGCAAATGGACATATTGTTATTCCGAAAAATATTAATCGTGATTTTCATCCTGCTGGAATTGGAAATAAATTACGAACTAAAATCAATGCAAATATCGGAACTTCTCCAGACCATTTTGACTTAAATGAGGAATTGGAAAAATTAAAAATTTCCGTTGCTTATGGCTCTGACAGCGTAATGGATTTGTCTACAGGTGGAAATCTTACTGAAATAAGAAAGGCAATACTCCATCAATCTCCTGTAATGGTCGGCACAGTGCCAATCTATCAAGTGGCTTCTGAGCTGCTCAAAAATGACAAAGATATTTCCCAGATGAGTGTAAACCAGCTTTTTGAATCAATTGAAAAGCAGTGTGATGAAGGTGTGGACTATATCACGGTTCATTGTGGAGTTACGCAAAAATCAATTCAAACATTAAAAAAAAATCCTCGTTTGCTTGGTGTCGTCAGCAGGGGTGGTTCTCTTCTGATGAGATGGATGAGAAAAAATAAAGCAGAAAACCCTCTTTACGAATATTATGACCGTTTGCTTGACATTGCCAGAAAATACGATGTGACTTTGAGTTTGGGTGATGGACTCCGTCCTGGCTGTCTTGCCGATGCAAGTGATTCTGCTCAATTTGCGGAATTGATAATTCTCGGAGAATTACAAAAAAAAGCATTGGAAAGCGATGTCCAATCAATGATAGAAGGACCTGGCCACATTCCATTAAACGAAATTGAAGCAAATGTGCGGTTGGAAAAATCTATTTGCAATGGAGCTCCTTTTTATGTATTAGGACCTATTACAACTGACATTGCTCCCGGATATGACCATATAACCAGTGCAATTGGTGGTGCTTTGGCAGCCTATTATGGTGCTGATTTCTTATGCTATGTTACTCCCTCAGAGCATCTTTGCTTGCCTGATATAGATGATGTTAGGGAAGGGGTGATTTCCGCCAGAATATCAGCTCGTTCTGCTGATATTGCTAATGGAATTGCTGGAATACAGAAAGAGGATGACCAAATCTCCCTTTGCCGAAGTAAGTTAGATTGGGAAGGAATCTATAAACTTGCGATGGACCCTATTCTCGCAAAGAAAAGAAGAAAAGAAAGTGAGGACTTTTCTGAAGATGTCTGTACTATGTGTGGAAAACTTTGTGCTATAAAAACATCCAAAAAAAATGTTTAAAAGTTGAAAGGTTGGAAAGTTGGAAAGTTGGAAGGTTGAAAGGTTGAAAGGTTGAAAGGTTAGAAAGTTTGATTATGTCAAAATTTAATAGTATTGAAGAAATTGAAATATGGAAAGATGCCTGTGAGTTGGCAATTGAAATCTATCAAATTACAAATACACCTAAACTGAAATTTGATTTTTCTCTTAAAGACCAACTTAGAAGAAGTGCAGTTTCCATCTCCTCAAACATTGCTGAAGGATTTGAAAGAGAGACCAATAAGGAATTTATACGATTTCTTTACATTGCCAAAGGTTCTTGTGGCGAACTCAGGTCACAAATTTACATAGCGTTTAGAATTGGCTATATTGAAGAAAAAATCTACATAAGTTTATTAGATAAATGCAAAATACTTTCCCGCAAAATACAAAAGTTGATTACCTACCTAAAAAATCATTTAGATTAAAATGTCTAATAAAACCTTCCAACCTTCCAACCTTCCAACCTTCCAACCTTCCAACTTTCCAACCTTCCAACCTTCCAACCTTAAAACCTTCAAACCTTCAAACCTTCCAACCTTCCAACCTTCCAACCTTACAACCTTTCAACCTTTAAACCTTCAAACCTATTGTCTTACAATAGCAGCCACCGATACTTATGTCGTTGCA
>JACNFI010000063.1:3726-6064 GCA_014384665.1 Candidatus Cloacimonadota bacterium | reverse complement strand
GCTGCGCAACCGTTAAACGATAGCCTATCTATTAATAAATTTGGCATTATGCACATCCATCATTTATTTAAACAGTATGTTACAAACATCGACAACATTTTGTCGATGTTGAGACGATAAGTGCCTAATTATCGTTGCAATTATTTATTAAATTCCAAATTTTAAGCACCCCCGTACAGTCATTCCCTATTAAATATTGCTCGCCTTGTGTAATTGCTTTGCACCACTTCGTGGATTACACAGGGCAAGCATTTCACAGGGTAAACTTCCTTACGTGGCAGGCGTGGCAGGCAATCGTCAATATTAAATCACAAAGCGAAGCTTTATGTTACTTCATCATTCAAAATTCATCATTCCTTGTTCGATATTCATTTTTCTTCAATCTTCAATCGTCAATCTTCAATCGTCAATCTTCAATCATCAATCGTCAATCTTCAATCATCAATCGTCAATCATTTAATCTTATATTTTTCAATCTTGTAGTGAATGGTTCTTCTAGATATTCCTAAGGTTTTAGCAGCAAGAGATATATTTCCATTTGCTTTTGTGATTTCTTTTTCAATCAGTCTTTTTTCTACATCTTCAATTGTTTTTCTAAATGGTAAATTTTTATAAAAATCTGTAGAAGAATTTTGTGAAAAGCTATACTCTTCAGATAAGGCAGATAAAGATATATGTTCTGGCAAGATTGTCTTGGAAGCAATCAGGCATGCTTTTCTAATTACATTTTTTAACTGGCGCACATTACCGGGCCAGGAATAATTAACCAGGATTTTCATTGCATCATCTGAAATAATTTCTATATCACTGTTAAGTTGAAAGGTTGCTTCCTGAACAAAAACTTTTCCCAGATAGGGTATATCTTCCAGACGATTGCGTAGCGGTGGCATCTCAATAACAAACTCATTTAAACGATAGTAAAGGTCTTCTCTAAACTTCTTTTCTTGAACTAATTGGGCAAGATTTACATTCGTAGAAGTAATCAATCGGACATCTGCTTCTATTTCGTTTTTTGCTCCAATAGGAGTAATTTTTTTTTGTTCAACAGCTCTTAAAAGCCTTCTCTGTTGTTCTATCGGGAGGTTGCCAATTTCATCCAGAAAGAGAGTTCCTTTATTTGCCAGTTCAAATTTTCCTTGCTTTCTTTTATCAGCACCAGTAAACGAGCCTTTTTCAAAACCAAAAAGTTCACTTTCAATCAATGATTCAGGTATAGCCCCACAATCCACAGCAATAAATTGAGATTTATTTCTATTGCTTTTACCATAGATAAAATTTGCCATTACTTCTTTACCAGTTCCTGTTTCACCTTGAATCAGCACAGTCATGTCAGTAGGAGCCACAATTTCTATCTGTTTGAGCACTTTTCTCATTGCTTCACTTTTGCCAAAAATCGCCTCTCCATCAGGCAATGCACCCATAGAACGTTTAAGATTATATAGTTCCTTTTTGGTTTTTTGACTACTTAGTCCTCTTTCAACAGTAAGTAGCATCACATTATTATCAAATGGTTTTTCAATAAAATCATAAGCTCCCATTTTTATGGCTTTTACTGCGTCTTCAACCTCACCATAAGCAGTCATAATGATTACTATCATTCCATTTTCAATATCCTGTTTAACTCTTTCTAATACTTGCCAGCCATCTATTCCCGGCAATTTCATATCAAGGATTACCGCGTCCGGAGTATGCTTATTTATTATTTCTAAAGCAGTTTCCCCATCCTCTGCTTTGTATGTTTTATAACCGTTTTCAGTAAACAGTTCAACCATATTTTCCAGTAGGTCTTTGTTATCATCTACAACTAAAATTGATTGCATGTTTTCTTATTTTCGATTTACTATTTACTATTTACGATTTACTATTTACGATTTACTATTTACTATTTACGATTTACAATATTTAATCGTCAATCTTCAATCGTCAATCTTCAATCGTCAATCTTCAATCGTCAATCTTCAATCTTCCCTGTAGAAATAGGCTTCACTTCGTTTCGCATTTCACAGGGCAGGCAATCTTCAATCGTCAATCATCAATTGTCAATCATTTCCTTGCAGTTTTTCTAGACGAAATAAAAATAGCCGTTAATTCATCTGCTTCATTTAAAAGAGGTTCAACAAGCTCTTTTCTCAAAAGTTTCTCATCAATTATAAACTCCAGCCAGAAATACGACTCGTCAACCTCTTCTATCACAATGCTTAACTTTGCAATAAAACTTGCCTTAGATTGTGCGAGACAGGTTGCTCTATAATTTGAAGCTACAGAAGTAGCTGATCTTATTAACTGTCCTTTTATATGATTACCTAAAAATGTATGAGGTAAAGCTGTTGCCAATTTA
>JACNFI010000063.1:0-3511 GCA_014384665.1 Candidatus Cloacimonadota bacterium | reverse complement strand
TCAATCGTCAATCATCAATCGTCAATCATCAATCGTCAATCATCAATCGTCAATCGTCAATCGTCAATCTTCAATCGTCAATCTTCAACCTTCAATCTTCAATTTAACATTGAATTTCGTCCCTTTACCTTCCTTACTTTCTACTGATATTTCTCCCTTATGAGCATTAATTATATCCTTTACCAGGGAAAGCCCCATCCCAAATCCTTTTGCTTTTGAAGAATAGAATGGACGAAAAATACGGTCAAGATTTTCCTGTGCTATGCCACAACCTGTATCAATAAATTCTATCAACACTTCATCTTTATTTATAAGATATTTACCGTTTATACTTAACACTCCTCCTTCATTCATGGCATCAAAGGCATTGCTAACTATATTATGAAATGCTTGTGATAGTCTAAATTCATCTGCATTTATCTTTGGAATTCCCTTCTCAACATTTAGTTCTACTTTTACTTTAATATCAACCTCAGCTTTTGTTTCAGCATAACTCTTAATATTATTAAGCAATTTTGATATATCAGTCTTTGCAAGCTCCAACTCTGGTTGTTGAACAAAATTATATAGGTCATCAATTACTTTCTGGCAAGTTTTTACATTCCTTATAATTACATTCATATGTCTTTGGATTTTACCAGGTTCAGTTGTTGTGGAAGCAAGTTGCCCAGAGCTGTAAATGCTTGATAATGGATTTTTTATCTCATGAGCAAGTTTGAGGGATAACTCTTTTAAAACTTCTCTTTCTGCTTTTTCTGCCTCTCTCAGTTCTTCTTCTGCGTTTTTTAGTTCTGTAATATCTCTTCCAATTCCATGCACACCGATTACTTTCCCATTTTCTTTTAATGGTCTGAGTTTCAACCAGAATATTTTTCTTTCTCCCGTCTTGGTAAAGGATGCTGCTTCATACTCTACTGACTCACCAGAAACTACTTTTTGGTAATTATCAATTGACTTCTTTCTATCTTCTTGTGAAATAAGATAAAGTGACTGTTTATTTATTAGTTCCTTGGTAGAATATCCTAATAATGTTCCAAAAAGATGATTTACTGTTAGATATCTTCCCTTAATATCAGATGTCCAGATAACATCATTAGCGTTTTCAAACAGGTCACGGAATTTCTCTTCATTTCTATGAATCTCTTCCTCCGAACATTTCCGTCCAATTGCTAAAGCAATAGTATCCGAAATATAGGTTAATACTGAAAGGTCTTTAGATGAATAATGTGAACCCTTTTGATAATTTTGCACAGCTACGACACCAATTGTTCCTTGCGTGGTATTAAGTGGGACTCCTAACCAGATTGGTGAAGAGGGACCAACAATATCAACTTCACCCTTTTGGATAAGTTGTTGATGAACCTTTTCATCTGCCATAAGTGGTTTACCAGTTCTCCGCACATAGTCTGTCAGACTTCTGTGTAGCGATTGTGGTGTAAAGTCCTTATCATATTCATCTACAAAGTATGGGAATGAATACAAATCATTTTTTTTATCATATAGAGCAACATAAAAATTGCTTGTATCAATCAGTTCCCCGAGCTGTTGATGTATAATTTTTAGTAGTTCGTCAAGATTGCTTGATGTAGTTGCTGCTTGTGAGATTTGAAATAATACTGATTGGATTTTTTCAGTATGTTTGCGCTCAGTGATGTCATGGTCTATACCCCGATATCCTATCAATTTATTTTCTGAATTGAAAATAGGGATTGCTGTACTTTCCATGATTATTATTGAGCCATTTTTATGTTTAAATTTTCCAAGAAAATTTTTCCAACCCGTACCTGAATCTAAAGTATTCTTTAACAATTTCAATATCTTCGGTGTTTTAGCGTTATCTAACCATAGTTCTGTGATGTGATGTCCAACCACCTCATCTACCTTATATCCTAAAATTGACTCAACTGCAGGATTTGAATAGGTGTGAACACCATTCATATCTATTTCCCATACCCAATCAGTTAAAGATCTAACAAAAGAATGGTAATATTCTTTTTCTTTTTGTAGTGCCACCTCTGCATATTTACGCTCTGTGATATCGTTTATGAGCAAGACTGCACCTGCAAATTTATCATTTTCAAATATGGGAACACCTTTTAGAGTTACATAAGTTTTTTTTCCATATAAAGAGGTAAAAGGTGTTTCAATGGCTATTTCTTTCAATTCTAAAAGTTCATTAAAAATAGATGACTTTCCTGTGGCTTTTACTGAAGGAATTTCTCTTATATCCATTCCCATTGACCTTGATTCTTCTCCAGAGGGGATACCCATAATCTTTTTCATTTCAGGATTTTCATATCTAATCTTAAGTTCCTCATCTAACTTTATTATTCCCGCTGGAGAATTTTCTACTATCCCTTCATTTAACTTATATAGTTGTTTATAGGATTCCTCGGATTTTGCTAATTGTTTGGTTCTTTCTGCCACCATTTTCTCAAGGTTTTCAGAGTGCTCTCTCAATTTCTCCTCTGATTTCTTAAGCATAATGTCCTTCAACTTTAACCTAACAATGAAAAATACAGTTGTTAAGATAAAAAACCCAATAAAAATAGATGATATTAAGACGAATATTTGTATCTGATTTTCCGTATACATATTATACTTCCAAGCCAATAAATTAGTCCTATTAAAGTTGCATTTTGACCAAATACCCAGTTTCTCAGAAAACCAAATGATATAATATTACTTGCTAATATATGTAAGCCAAAATACAAAATAAAGCCGGAAAAAATAAAAAAGGTTTCAATGTTTTTTATGAATGATTTTTTTAATAATAGATGCCATAAAATCAGAACAGAGCAAATTACCAAAATTAAAGCATTAAAAAAGCCAACTGTATTTATAGGTTGATAATTTTTATATTTCAGTGATAAAATTGCTCCTAAAACAATTGGCAGGGCAGGAATTACAACCGCTAAACGAGAATAATCCCACCCTGCTAATTTGAAGAGAATGGTTATAACAAGATAAAATTCATAGATGCTGATGATAACCCAGAAAAAGAGATAGACTCTTCCTGAATACTCACTGACAATCATAAGAATATTCCAAATGGTAAAAAGAGCAAGAAAATGAACAAAATATTTAACAGTTTTTCTATTTAATTCCGTGATGTCACTTTTTTTGTAAACATAAAACCAGAATACCAAATTCAGAACACGAAGTATTCCTAATTGATGAAATATAATGAAGTCTATCATAAATATTGGGCTAATTTTTTACTACTCAGTCTCCACTTCCATCTAATGGTTTTGGCTTATAATCGCCTTGTGCGCCCAAACACAGAATATCAATTTCGTTTTCATCCTGGTTTGGTGTAGAGGGTGCTATCTCTGTATTAAATAATGGCTTTGGATTATAATCGCCTTGAGCAATACATTCAACATTTGCATTACTGAATTTAACTGTTAAGGCTGAGTTCATCGTATCTTTTGGTATAACACACCACATACTTAGTAATGATAACAATAAAACAATTGCTATCACCACCAATGCATACTTTTTTGAGTTA
>JACNFI010000062.1 GCA_014384665.1 Candidatus Cloacimonadota bacterium | reverse complement strand
ATTTCTTCAATATCCTTAAGAATCTGTTCCAATTCGATTTCATCTTCTTTACTCAATACGATCTCTGTACGCTTTTTCAATTTGGGATAATCGATTTCTCCACGCAGATTTTCCACTCCCAACTTTTTAAGATACGAGATGTAATATTTCAATTGCCAGGCATGAGCTTTTTCCACACTCGGTGTTTTCTTGATCTCATGGATCACACCATCTTTACCTATAAAATCGATCTTGATCGGTCCGATCTGAATTTCTTTCTTCTCCCGTTTATAGGAACTCTCGTGCAGCAACTTTCCCAGTTCCACCAGTTCAGACGTGTGCTCCATATTTATTTGATGGGAGAAAAGCCAGAGCTCTCTTTTACAGACAAAGTAGTAATTGATTTGAGTGGCTATGATTTCAATTTTACTCATTTCTTCTCTTTTTTCTTATTGTCTCAATTTTCTCACAATTTATCAAACAGCGTAATACCTTGAAAAACAGGCAATTAGAACACATTGATTTACTAACCTAACCTGCGTTAGGATAATGGCGGTTATGTTAGAGGAATGAATCATACTCGATTTCTTGAAATGAATCAGTATCTAAACCAGTTTCTGAATTGTATTTACACTTTGCAACCAGAACAGATAGTATTTTAGTTTTGTCATTTTTAAGATATGCAATTTGCTCTATCTGAATTTTACTCCTTTCTTTGTGATATTTAAGTCCAATATAAGTAGAACGATGTAGTCCTACTAATAAGTTCTCTGCTTCAATTATATCTTCATTGATAATTTTTTCTTTGTATTCACGATAGAACTGTGCAGGTAAAACTCGAATTCCAGTAAATTTTTCGTAAAATGCTTCTTCATTTTCTTTATATTCACAATATGGCTGAAGCGAGGAAAGAGAACTTTTAAAAGATGTTTTTATATCCTCGAATTCCATCTTATCTTTATTTGACCAGGTTGGATATACTTTATCCATAAGATTTTGTACTTCTGATTCTTTTAAAATATCTATTTTATGTAAAACTTTCAACGTTTTTTGCTTCAATTCTAAAGCATAAATTTTGTGATCATACCCCGAACTTTCCGAACAAATATAAACCTGAGAAGGTTCTCTATACGCTTTTCTGTTCACACGCCCAAATCTTTGTAATAAAGCATCCAGTGGTGCAGGTTCGGTTATCATCATATCATAATCAATATCCAGACTCACTTCAATTGCTTGAGTACCGATTAGAAATCTGGTTTCCTTATCATATGCCTGATTTTCCTTATCCATACGATCCGAACCTGTGAAACGGCTATGCAAAAGACATATATTTTCATTAGGGTATTTGTCCTTAATGAGATAATAGCAATCCTGTGCCTGCTTCACGGTATTGCAAACAATAATTATTCGTTTCTCTTCAAATTGTTGTTGTAATTTGTTTATCGCTTCTAATATGTTACCTTCAAATATTTGAATTCTATGTCTTTGAATTGATTCTAAAAATGAATTATTTGCTTTTATTATGCTGTTTTCCGGCAAGACTTTTTGCAATTCTTTCACCATAAAAGATGGCAAAGTGGCTGTCATTATTAATACTCGACATTTCATACTTTTGGTCAAGTATTCCAGCATTGTAACAATCTGAGCAAAAGTAACTACATCATATGCATGTATTTCATCAAAAATCAGCATTGCACCTGCTAAATTAGTTAATCCCATTTCATAGCCCTTAACTCCGTAGAAGTATTTCAAAATTTGAAAAGGAGTGATGATTTTGAAAGGATGAATTAACTTTTTAAATTGATCAAGTTTATGCATAATTAAGTTTTTATCTAAACTATATTCAAGTGCATTAGCCAGGTAATGTAACAGTTTTCCATGGTGCAATCCAACTATCTCAGCATCTGCAGGTTCACAATTTTCCATTTTTCTTGTTAAACGTTTGTGCATTGCATTGATTGATGCAGTATATGGAAGCACATAATAAACTCGCCCTGAAGTGGATTCCATCTGCTTCTTTATCCAACCGATAGCACTTTCGGTTTTTCCTGAACCGGTTGGAGCTATAAGGATGGCATTCCCTGAATAATTCCAGGTTTTTATTTGATGATGATATGGAGAAGACAGTAAACTTAGAAATTCAAAATTGTTTACACTGATTTCAGGAAGACGCTTTATTCCAGCCGAACCATAATGATCGCAGATTTTCAATGCACCCCAAAGGAACATATTTTGCAAAAACTCCTTGGAATCAATATTAATATCTTTATGCTTTTTTACAATTTCCTCAACTGGATCTCTTATTTCACGATATTTTATACTTTGCATTGAAACGTTAAGTGACATTTCGTTGATTTTTAACTTAATGAATTCCAAAATAGTACTAATATTTCTGGCAGGAATTCTCCTTAAGTTCTCCAATAAATCTTCAGGATGATAATCGATTTTGTCTGACCAAAATATCATTTCATTTTTAAGATCGTCTTCGGTTTTGTATTTCTGATTAAGATAAAAAAATGTTTTATGATGAGCCAGAATTGCTTTCTGAATTAATATCAATTTCTCCTGATCAATATTTAATTTATTGGTAAATATCGTTGAATACACTTCGTGCCTTTGATGTTCCCAATGATTTTTTTGTTTTCGCAAAACCTTTTGAAATTCCGGATGAATTTTGCCAACATCATGAAACAAAATAGCCAGGAGCAAGAGATCCCAAAAATCTTCTGTTTCTGCGACAATAGGCAGTTGAGGAATCACTTTCTGTAAATTGAGACTAACTTGTAAACAATCACCAATGTGTTCTTGCAGTGTGGTCTCATCCATTTTCGCTAATAACATAACACCTCAAAAGAACCCTCCGGTTTTTGTTTATATCGACGGGTTCTTATTAAATTAGAATTCCTGCCAGTAAACGTCCCAATTGGTTTTATTATCAATCATATCGTGAATTCCTTTTGCTTTGATTTCATCTCTTTGACGATAGTTCCAATCTAAAATAAAATATGGCTGGGTTCCATAATTTCGGCGTGGTATCGTATTACTGAATGAAGTCGGAAGTGCTTGCATGGGAGCAGCAAGCTTGTATTTCTTAAATGGAATAATCGTCCCTTTCAAGTCACTCAGTTTTTCCTTCTCAGTAATTTCAATTTCTGTAATGCTTTTTACAGTTGCCAGATCTCCTGATCGACCCAAAAGAAGCTGATAAACTGGAAATTTAAAGCATTCAGTAATTTCTGCAGAATCGGTGTACAGATAGAGATCTACATCCGAGAGAAATTCGCGTTGAATCACATTTGATTTTATCTGGGTTAAGCGCTGTCCCATCTGATAAATCGTTTCCAAATCAGTAGTTTTTGCTTTGTATTGTAATACATAACCAATCTTTTCCTTTGATGCTACAAAGTAATCTCCTTTAGCTGCCGAAATCAAACCATTTATTGTTGAGAGCGGAGGTGTAGTCAGTGTGGGCTGATAACCACTGATCATATTGGGATAGCGAAATGATGCTGTCCAACTTGTTAGATGAATGCGATAGACTTTCATCGTATTAATCCAGTTTAACAGTTTTCACAAATTCATCGATAATTTGATTTACAGGTCCGAATTCAATTTTTCCTTCATTTTTTAAGATAGCAAGTTTCTCATCGAGCTCATCCATAAAGCCTTTGCGTTTTCCAATAAATATCTTACCCTCAAATTGATCGGCATAATCATTAATAACCTCTTTTAATGCTTCAATGGAAAATTTTGCAATACCTTTTTCTTCAATTGCCAAATGTGAGAATGGATGATTACCGGTTTTGAAATTCGCTAAAACTATAAGTTTGGGAGTAACATCAGCCATATTGGTTGTTTGCTTGGCGCCACCGTATATCGTTTTAAGAGCAAGGATCGTTTCTGTTACCCTTATCTTTCTAATTTCTTCATCAATTCTAACAAGTTTAAGGGGTTCTCCGTTTTTGTCTTTTGCAAATGTATCGTCTATTAAAGTAGCTCCATCTTCAATATACTTATTCCTCATTAATTCATTAATGTTTGTGAATCCTGTGCGATTCTGCTCAGAAAACGTTCCTGCCATTTCAAGATTTAGCGAAAACATTCCTTTCATAACTGCGCAATACTCATCCACTCCAAAAGGAACGGCATCACCATCCTGCCGAGTCATGGAAGCCCAGTTTTGCACTATGGGATTATAGGCAACCCCGATCAAAGCAGAATTTTTTAAAGGTGATACTCGTGTAAGAGTTACATTTACATTTTTAGTTTTACCTGTTTCAGTATCTTCGATTTCCTTTTTCCCTGCTCGCATATAACCAAAAATATCATCGTCAGGATATTTCATTGGATCGGCTTCGGTAAAAGCAATTTTCTTTTCTCGAATGACAGGGGACATTTCCCAATCAAATGAGTTTATTAAAGTTTCTCTCCACCAATAACGCCAAGCTTGTCCTGAAACATAAGGATAATCTTTCCCGTTCTTTTTTATCTTCTTTGTTACTACGGAATTTTCCAAAGTTGAAGATTTATCACCTCCTGCGTTATTTAAAGCTGCCACATCAACATCGATCAATACAAACCCTTGAATTGTTTTCATTTTTTTCTCCTATGCTTCTTCATTTATTTCTTCTGGTTCTTTTACATCGTCTTCGTCACCAAAATCTGCATTAATCTTATTTTCATGCAGTTTTTCATACAGGAAAATCAAGAGTAGATCACGAACTTCACCCCAATATTGACCATCGGGGAAAAGGTAATTCACCCACTCTTCTAAAGTAACAATTGGTTCGAAAGTACCGCTGTTATAATTTTTTTTAATGATTTTGATCAACGCTGTACGTAGTTGGTAAGCTCTGCTTGCTCCCTCCAACATTACCATGTACTTTTTGAAATTGTTTTCCTGCTGCATCATATCGAAAATTTTGTTTCCGATTTTACGGATCAGACCGATTTGTTCATTGGTCATATTTAGTACCTCCTGTGCATAGTAGATTGCAATTCTACTATCATATTTTAATTTTTGATTTTGTACGATTGATTTATAAAAATCTCGTAATTTTTTAATTATACTTTTTCCATCTAACAACGAATTAAAGACATCGTTCGGATTGTTTAAATACTCATTCTCGGTCATCTGTTCATTTTTCTTTATCCACCCACCTTTTTCTTCATTCCACTTAGAACCGGAAATATGATAATGCCTGTTAACAAAATCATACCATTGTTTTGCACATGATTTCAGAGTTCTACTCATGAAAAGAAAAATCGGTTGTGGAATTGAGTAAATCTGGCAATCAATGGATGCTGCAAAATTAGTGAAATAATATAAAGTTAGATTTTCTTTTAGATCATCTTTGGGAAATTCATTTATCAACTCAGCAGCTAAACGAAAAATTGCATTCTGAGGATTATTGAATTCTGATTTTAACATTGTTTCAGATGTATTTCGACTAATTTTATTGAAGTTTTTCTGAACTGTTTTTTTCATCCAGAACTGCTTTCCTTTTTCCGTTGTGACCTGTAATAATGCAAGATTTCCCATCTGTAGAAGCGCAAATGGTAAGAAAAAGTATTTGATGACGCAATCGGGACAAATCATTAAGCCATCTTCATGTGCATGATGAAAATTAACAAACGCTCCTGAGCCAACAAGACAAGATTTATCTCGTCCTGCATCGGTTAAATATGCTTCTTTCCCACAAAAACGGCAGAAACCTTTATCAGTTTTCTTACCTAATATTTCATCAAATCTTTTCAAAGTTTTTGGAATTCGATCTTCATGTTTTGTCGTAGGATGAGTAATTGGTGATCCATGAAAAACAGCATTCAATTTTCCCCATTTTTTAACATAAACTATTGAAGCCCATTCAATCAAATCCATCACAGTTTTATCAGTAAACTGTTTCGATAGGTATTCCAATGCCATTCCACCAGCATCCACAAAAAGATCGCCGGTTGATTCGTAAGATATGCTATTTATTATATTATCTGCCAAATTTACCTCCTTCACTAACTATTGGCTTTAATTAGATTATTCACACTCTACCACACTTCCCCATCAAAATGCACTTCGTTCATATACATCGGATCAATATC
>JACNFI010000061.1 GCA_014384665.1 Candidatus Cloacimonadota bacterium | reverse complement strand
CCCCTAATTCTCCTTTGGAGAATTTTTCCCCTCTTATTAGAGGGGAATCAAATAAATCCCCTCTTGAGAGGGGTGTCTGCCGATGAAATCGGCAGACAGGGTGTGTAATCTGTGAGGTATTTACATATGAAGATATTAGTAACCGGAGCAGCAGGTTTTATTGGATTTCATTTGTGCAAAAGATTAGTGGACGAAAGCTTTGATGTCGTTGGTTTGGACAACATAAATGATTATTATGATGTTGGATTGAAATATGGCAGATTGGAAGAATTGGGTTTTCAAACTCAAAACATTCATTATAATGAAATCGCTAAAAGTGAAAAATATAATAATTTTGATTTTATTAGATTAGATTTGAAAGAGAAACCGAAACTATTAAAAGTATTTGAAAAATATGATTTTGATTATGTGGTTAATTTAGCTGCCCAAGCAGGTGTTAGATATAGTATTTTAAATCCTGATGCATATCTGGAAAGTAATATTATCGGATTCTATAATATTTTAGAGTGTTGTAAAATTTATAAAATCAAGCATCTCGTTTATGCAAGCAGTTCGTCCGTATATGGTTTGAATGAGAAGATGCCCTTATCAACTACTGATAATGTTGACCATCCTATTAGTTTATATGCAGCGAGCAAAAAAAGCAATGAACTATTGGCGCATTGTTATAGTCATTTATATAATATATCAACCACAGGATTGAGATTTTTTACAGTGTATGGTCCCTGGGGAAGGCCTGATATGGCATATTTTATATTTACAAAAAGGATTCTGGAAGACAAACCGATTAATGTTTATAATTATGGCAAAATGGAAAGGGATTTTACTTATATTGATGATGTAGTTGAAGGAGTGAAACGAGTTATCACGAGTATTCCGAAGCCGGACAGAAATTGGAGTGGAAAGAAGCCAAATCCAGGAACATCAAAATCTCCATTCAAGATATACAATATCGGGAATAATTCGCCAGTAAAGCTAACGGACTTTATTGAAGAGATTGAAAAAAAATTGAATAAAAAAGCCAAAAAGAATATGATGCCATTGCAACCTGGTGATATTCCCAAGACAGATGCAGATATCAGTAATTTAGAAAAGGAAATAAATTACAATCCAAATACTCCAATTGAGGAAGGCATTTCAAAATTTGTTGATTGGTATCTGGATTTTTACGATAAAAAGTAAAAGGAAATAAATATGACCGAGAAGCATCAAAGAACTATCATAAAGACCATCAGTTTTAGAATTATCGCTTCGTTGCTTACAATCATGATAGTATTTGCGTTCACTAAAAATACAACAATTTCGATTAGTGTTGGAATAATTGAAGCTATTTCTAAAATGATTTTCTATTATATCCATGAACGATTTTGGAATAAGATAAGTTGGGGAAAGTTGAATGTTTAATACGAAATCATTCCTAAATATTTTTAAGAAAATAGCAATATTGTCATTTTATGTCTTTTCGCTATTGTTAATTATTTCCTGTAAATCCTGCGCTACTACCACTGAATATGGCTCGCTCTCAGGAACGATACATCTTTAAGGTGAAACCAACCATTCTGGAATTACAATCGGATTGTACGAATTAGCAGAACTTGAAAAATCTTCAATGCAAATGAGTAATGAAGAATGTAAAATCACGCCAGGTGGCGGACAAGTAGTAAAATGAATAATTTATTCACCCCGTTAAATGCTTCAGAGAAGCAATCTGTCAGCTGATGGATTATTTAACAGTGTAAAGAAAAAAATTAAGAATGAAAAATGAATTTGATATATTGTTTGATATAATTGATAGATTTAATGAAATAAATATTCCTTATATGCTTACAGGTTCATTAGCTATGAATTACTACGCTGAACCACGAATGACAAGGGATATTGACTTTATTATTGTGATGCAACCCAAAATGAAAATTGGTCTAATCCAAAAATTTAAGGATGATTATTATATTTCAGAAAAAGCTTTCAGCGAAGCGATAAAATATAATTCAATGTTTAATATTATTCATAAACAATCTGTTATTAAAGCTGATTTGATTATTAGGAAAAATTCAGAGTATAGAGAAAATGAGTTTAAAAGAAGAAAAAAAGTAATAATTCAAGGTCATTCAATATATATTGTTTCAAAGGAAGATTTGATAATTTCTAAGATATTTTGGTCCAGGGAATCTAAATCGGAAATACAAAAAAGAGATATTATAAACCTGCTTAATGACAATTATGATAAAAATTACTTAATAAAATGGGTAAAAAAAATTGATTTATATAATTTTGCAAAGGAGTTTGTTGGTGAAAGATACTTCGTATGAAATGAGAAAACTATATCATAAAATGTTGATGAAAAAATCAGGGGAAGAACGATTCCTTATGGGAATAAGTTTATGTGAAACTGTCAGAAAAATGGTTTTGGCTTCATTTCCTGATAATATCAATGAAGATGAAAAACATGTGAAATTGTTGCTTAGATATTATAAAAATGAATTTCCAACAAATGAAATGAATAAAATTATTGATAATATAAAAACAACCCAGTGAAATCCCAGTTAAATATATAAAGATGAGATTTCACCCATGTATAATAATAGATAAAAGAGATTACACAGGGCAAGCGGGATAAATAGCAAACAAATAAATTTCACCCCGATGAAATAAGAAAAAAAAGATTTCATCCCAGTGAAACAAAAAAAATGGTTTCACAGGATAAATTGGGCAGGCGGGTCAAGGAAAGCAGAAAGCAGAAAGAAAAAAGATTAAAGACCAAAGGTTAAAGGTAAAAGATTAAAGGGTATTAGAATAATAAGTGACAAGTAACAAGTTATAAGTAATAAGGAACAAGTAAACCATTTATGGGGAGAATAATATGATTACCAATAGATATACAAAGAAAATAATAGAGGAAATTAAGGACATTCCTGAAGAAAATCTTCCCAAATTACCTGAAATGATTCATTATTTAAAAATTGGAATATTAATTAATAGAGTGAAAAAGAAAAGATTGAGCCATTGTTAGATATTGATGATATCGCTATTGAGACTGGAATTTCTGATCTTACTGAAAATCACGATTACTATCTATATGGAGTACAAAAAAAGTGAATAAATTTATATTTGTTGATACTTTTGTTTGGATTGCAATTTTAAATAAAAGTGATACTTACCATACTGTGTTACTTATGATTTGAAACATTTAATATGTAAAGATTGTTTTATCACTCCCCCTAAACAAATTAACCGTTTTATTTTTTGAGGTAATAAAATGAAAATAAAAGAAAAAACTATTCAAGAGATTAAGAATTTGGATGCAGATAATTTGATGTTCATATATGAAATAATACTTTCCATAAAAAATAGGAAAAAATTGTTCAGATCTGTTGATGTTTCTTCTGCTTATAAGAGAGTTAGGGAATTGTTGAAGGATCTCAAGGGTTCACTATCAGATGATATAATATTGGATAGAGAGGATAGAGTATGAATTTATATTTTGATACATCTGCTCTTGTTAAATTTTTTCATGTAGAAAATGGTACAGATGTCGTTTCTCGCTTATTAGAGAATAAAAATAATAAAATATATGTATCAGAACTGGTTAAAATTGAGTTTCTTAGTGCCTTATATAGAAGATTTAGAAATAATGAAATAAAAGAAAAAAAGTTAGAACAGGCTATAACTGGATTTGATGAGCAACTTAATAATTTTTATATTGAGCCTTTAAGCCATACAGTTGTTAATGAAGCTGAATTTTTAATAAGAAGATATGGTGAGATACAAGGCTTGAGAACATTAGATTCTCTTCAATTGGCAACATTTACTTTAATTTCAAATCCTGATTGGTCTTTCGTGTCCACAGATGAAAAGCTTTGCTCTATAGCAAGAGAAATTGGATATAATATTATTAATCCTTTGAAAAGCTAAAAGCGATGAGCCATACTATAAATTTTATTCCTGTATTTAGATTGGATATTTAAAAGGATTTTTTCACTTAAAGAGATTTAAGAAATTTATAAAGCATTCATTAATAATAAAAAAGAATATGTAATGTCCAAACAACTACTTAAAGCCGGGACTTCAACTTGCCCAGTGAAATAATTTTACATCAATGATTATATATTCTACTTATGTTCAATTTAAATGAGTTCTGCAAAATAGGTTTTTTTTGACCTCACCTCAATCCTCTCCTAAAAGGCTTTCCATTATACACAAGCCTGTAGAACAGTTAATATAGAGTGTTTAGAAGCCCACGATTTTAATCGTGGGAACGATATCAAAACCATATTTTTAACCATTTTAATGGTTTCTTAATTTGGTAAACCGTTGAAACGGTTGACAATTTCCACTTTTCTTTTTAATACCCACAAATGAATTTGTGGGCTTCTAAGGAGAATTCCATATTTGTGTATAATGGTAAGCCTAAAAGGAGAGGAAGTATAAGTTCTCCTTCTCCTTGTAGGAGAAGGAGTTAGAGGATAAGGTTAAAATGTAAAACATTCCAATTATTATGGATTTTAATAGAATCTTCCATTTTGCAGATCTCATATTTCAATTTAACGAAAAGGAGGATAAAAAGATGCCTGTTCGACAAGACATTACCATTGAAAAGATTTATAAAATGGTAGTTAATTTACAGCGTGAAGTTACTCTAATAAAGAAAGGTCTTATGGAAGAACCTGAGTTGCGTGATGAGTTGATCATACGGATGAGAGATATTGACCTTGAAGAAGCAGTTATGGTCAAAAACTTCAGCAAAAGATATGGATTAAAATAGTGTATAAACTTGCAATTAAGAAAAACCTTGATGGGAAATTTAAGAAGCTCAAGAAACAAGACAGAGAAATGCTTGTGCTAATTGATAGAAAAGTACAAGAGATACTTAATAATCCTTACCGTTTCAAGCCATTAAGAAAGCCTTTACAAAACAAGCGAAGGGTGCACATAGGCAGATCTTTTGTGTTGATATATGAAGTCAACAAAGATGAAAAGATAGTAACACTACTTGATTTTGACCACCATGACAATATTTATAAAACATAGTATGTGCCACTTTGTTAAGTTACAAAGGCAGCAACACCCCACCCCCAAAAGATTAAAGACTAAAGACCATACACCTTCGTTATGACTACGGTGAACAAGAAGATTAAAGGTTAAGACAAAAGCAACCCAGTGAAATAAAAAAAATAAAGGCATTTCACCCATATGTAATAACAAATAAAAGAGATTACACAGGGCAAACGGGATAAATTGAAAACAGAGATTTCGCCTCAGTTAAAAAAAACCGATTTAACGGGGTAAACGGGACAAGCGGGTCAAGAAAAGCAAGGAAGAAATAAAAAAACTATTATATTTGGAGGAATAACATGGAACGTTTAATAAAAATCCATATTAAAAAATTACCTGAAGGTTTATATCTAGCGACATCCGATGATATACAAGGTTTAGTTGCACAAGGTCGTACTATTACAGAAACTTTGGAAATTGCACGTGATGTTACAAGAAAATTACTTGAAGCACAAAAAGAAAATTTGCATAAATTGGATTATATTAAAGAATCGTTTGATTATAATTTAATAGTAGGTGTTTGAATTGGGTAGGTTAGCTGGTTTTAGCTATAAAGAAACAATAAAACGACTGAAGAATTTTGGTTTTTCGTTCTATCGTCAAGCCCCGTAGAATAGATAATCCTAAGTAAAATATTAAAATGAACCAAATATTTATACCTATATATGATATAACCAAATATAATATATTTTTATTCAACGGGGCAAGCTGCAGGTAGTCACGAAATTTGGTTTAACAAGATAACTGGTCGCTTTACAACCATTCCAAATCACCCTGGAGATATATCAGAGGGAACATTGCATGCAATTCTTAAACAAGCAGGTATCGATATAAAAGACTTTTTGAAAGAATAAAGTTTGAAAGATAAAAGCAATCCGTCTCCTCCCGATCCCAGTTAAATACATAAAGATGTGATTTCACGGGACAGGTAAATCGGGATACGCCGTGACAAGAAGGTAAAAGACAGAAAAGCAATGAATAATGAATCCCAGTGGAATAAACCCAGTGAAATAAAAGAAGCATAAGATTTCACGG
>JACNFI010000060.1 GCA_014384665.1 Candidatus Cloacimonadota bacterium | reverse complement strand
AAGATTTATCTACCAAAAACTTATGTGTCAGAAAAAAAGGAAATT
The DNA here is from genome assembly GCA_014384665.1 of Candidatus Cloacimonadota bacterium. Classification (GTDB taxonomy): domain Bacteria; phylum Cloacimonadota; class Cloacimonadia; order JGIOTU-2; family JGIOTU-2; genus JACNFI01. The sequence goes on along the minus strand of JACNFI010000060.1, from coordinate 30,456 downwards.
CCTATGCAATTAAATTAAATAGAAAAGGTTTTTCTTTATGCATCCCGAACTTCCTCTCTTGCATTTTAACCCTTCGCAAAGCTTATCAGACATTCCTTAGGCACTTAATTTTAATATCCTTACATCTTTTGGCAAAATATTTTCATCTATAGCTATAAAGCCTTTATTAATAAATGTTCACACCATTTAAATTTTAGCACAACTTTTTTGATGTTTTATTTTTCGATCTTTCTCAGTGCTCTCAGTGTTCTCAGTGGTAAATTCTTTTTGGTTTCGGTTTAGCCGAGTTAGGTAAGGTTAAAAACCAAAAACCTTCCGAATGGTCATAAACCTCTGGAATGGTCACGACAAGTTAATAAATATTTGTGGCTCATATCATATAAGTTTATTAGATTTAAGTCAAGGGATTATTTTTTTAAGGGTTTTATTAATCAAGGCGACCAAATCCGCTAACTCAAAGGGTTTAAAAATTATATTGTGTAGACCATCTTTTTTTGCTTTAACTAAAACATGATTTGGGTCATATCCAAATCCAGTCATCATAATGATTGGTAAGTTATCATCAAAATTTCTTATTTGAGAATATAATTCATATCCATCCATATCCGGCATTGCAATATCACATAAAACAACATCTATTTTTTCTTCTCGTGTTTTTTGTAAAGCATCAAAGCCATTATCAACAGTTATGACATTGAACTGTTTTTTGGATAACACATAAGTAAGATAATTTAAAGTATCTTTCTCGTCATCTACAATAAGAATTGTAGGTCTCATAACAATGTCTTGGAAGTAATTTTTTGAAATGCTTGTAAATATCTTTGTCTTGTCTTGTTAATAATATTTTTTGGAAGCTGCAGAATGTCAGAGTTAGGAGCAATTTTTTTAACTTTATCTATTCCACTCTTGAGAAGATAGTCACGAACAAATTGCTTGTCATAATTTTTTTGTGAAATTCCTTTTTTATATGTATAAGCATCCCAGAATCGCGAAGAATCAGGTGTTAAAAGTTCATCAATTAATAAGAGCTTACCATCAATTAAACCAAACTCAAATTTCGTATCAGCAAGAATTATCCCTTTTCTGATAAGAAGGTTGTGTCCATAGTTATAAATTTTTATACTTGTTTCTTTGATTTTGTTTGATAATTCAAGACCGATTGTGTTTTTCAATTTTGAAAATTTTATATTTTCATCATGACCTTTTTCAGATTTAGTTGATGGAGTAAAAATTGGTTCGGAAAGTTTTTCAGATTCTTTAAGATTTGAAGGTAAATCTATACCACATATTTTTCCATTTTGTTTATAATCCTTCCATCCAGAACCGGAGATATAACCCCGAACAATGCATTCAAATGCAATTTTTTCAGCTTTTTTTACTAACATTGAACGCAAATTTAATTCTTCTTTGAATGAATGAAAAGCCGCTGGAAACTCTGAGACATTGTCAGTAATAAAATGGTTTTCAATAATGTTTTTTGTTTTTGTAAACCAGAATTTTGAAATTTGTGTTAATATCTTTCCCTTGTCTGGAATAAAACATGGTAGAATATAATCAAATGCAGATATTCTATCTGAAGCAACTATAAGTAGTTTATCTCCTAAATCGTAAATATCTCTAACTTTACCTTGTTTTAAGGGAAATAATTTTTGAAGTTCAGGCATTAGTTCCAAAACTTAAATATTTGAAAATATGCAACAATCATTTATTTTTTAATTTGATATGAATGAGTTATTAGGACTGTTTTCCTGAGCATAGCAGTAATTTCACAATAATGATTGTGAGACAGATTAATAGCTTTTTTAAATTTTTCTTCATCAAAATTACCAGAAATGTTATAATTAATATGAATTGATGTGAAGACTTTTGGATATTTGTCAGAAAGTTCAGCTTCAGCAGAAACAGAAAAATCTTTGAATTCTACTCGCATCTTTTTTAGAAGTGAAACAACATACATTGCAGTGCAACCAATGAGTCCCATTAATAAAAGTTCTTTTGGTCGTGTTCCCTGGTCAAGACTTAACTTTTTATCAGCATCAATAATGATACTATGGTTAGAGTCTGAAACTGCAGAGAATTGTAAATTATCAATATACTTAACTTTTGCGTTCATTTTCTTTGGTTAATTAATTACTACTTAAAAAATTTTTTGTCAAATTTTATAAAAAATATTTTGTATTTTTTGTCATATTTTAATTTATTATAGATAATTGAAAATAATAAAATTAAATAAATTACGGTTTTTCTTGACATAAAAAAATCTTACTATAAAAATAACAATTGTTGGAAGTCGTTCTAATCAAAATTAAGAAACCTTTCTGAAACTGGTTTGGAATGTTCTATACCAACAGTATTAATACAAAGGAGGTTTCTGTCTAATGGCAAAAACTGAAACAGGTACTGTCAAGTGGTTCAATTCTTCAAAAGGTTTTGGCTTTATTGAACGCGATAATGGTGAAGATGTTTTTGTTCACTATTCTTCACTTAAGGGCGATGGCTATAAAACTTTAAATGAAGGAGACAAAGTAAGCTTCGCTGTTGTTCAAGGGAGTAAAGGCCCTCAAGCACAGGATGTAGTAAAAGTATAACTTGAACAGATACTAAGTATGAAAGGTGCGGTGTGCATTCATTTGTGTACCGCACTTTTTGATTTTACATAATATTGTGTGAAATATCAAAAAACCTCGGAAACAATATCACAAATATCTGCAAAACAATATTGGTATAAATCCCAGCTACAATATCATCAGCAATTACTCCCCAGCCGTGTGGTAAAGATTGAATTTGGTAAATTGGAGGTGGTTTGGCAACATCAAAAACTCTAAAAAGCACAAAAGCATAAATTGCAATCATCAGGGAATGGGGGAGAAAAAGAATTGCAACACAATAGCCAATCACTTCATCAATTACAATTTTATGGCTATCTTTTCCCATGTCCTTTTCTGCACTTTTAATAATTGGCACAAAGATAATACTAATCACAACTATAATAAATAAAAATAAAATGTTTTCTGTTATTGTAAATTCAGGCAAGAAAAAATAATAACAAACTGCAGTTATTGCACTGGTAAGTGTGCCTGAAGCTATAGGAAAATATCCTAAGAAAAATACAGAGACCAGAAGATTTCGTATGAATTTATTCAATCTTTAACTCTTTCTATATCTGCACCAAGTTTAGCAAGTTTCTCTTCTAATCTTTCATAACCTCTATCCAAATGATATACTCTTGAAATTTCAGTTTTACCATTAGAAGCCAATGCGGCAATAATAAGCGCAGCAGCAGCCCTGATATCTGATGCGATTAAGGGTGCTCCTGTAAGCTTGTTTCCTCCTTTTATTATAATTTGGTTTCCGTTTAATTTGATATCAGCACCCAATCTTTGAAGTTCGCTAATATACATAACTCTATCAGAAAATATATTTTCATAAATAATACTTTTACCTTTGATGGTAGAAAGCAATGCTGCAAAAGGTGGCTGTAGGTCAGTTGGAAACCCTGGATATGGATTTGTAGAAATTTCTACTGGCTTTTTTTCTCCTTTATCTGTGATTGAGATTGTATCCTTACTAATTTGTAAAGAAAAGCCAATTTCTTTTATCTTATCCAGCACAAAACCAAGATGGACTGGAGAGCAGTTTTTGATTGTGATATTTCCATTAGTGATTGCAGCAGAAAGCAGAAAAGTAGCGGTTTCAATGCGGTCCGAAATAAGCGTTGTATCTATAGAATGAAGGGTTTTTACACCCTGTATAGTTAGAACTTCTGTTCCAATACCTTTAATTTTGGCACCCATTTTATTTAAAAAATGAGCAAGAGAGGTTATTTCAGGTTCGCAAGAAGCATTTTCTATTGTTGTAATTCCTTGCGCCAATACAGAAGCCATTAATATATTTGCAGTAGCACCAACACTCTTTTTTTCGAAAAATATCTTACCACCTTTAAGCTTGTCTGTATATGCATAGATATAGCCGTGCTTGATTTCAATAGTTGTTCCTAATTTTTGTAAACCCTCCAGATGCAGATTGATTGGTCTTGCACCAAGAGCACATCCACCAGGGAATGAAACCTTTGCTTTTCCAAATCTTGCAAGCAGTGGACCTAACACATAAATAGATGCGCGCATAGTTTTTACTAAGTCGTAAGGAGCTTCATAACGAGAAAATCCTTTATTGATGATTGTTAATTCGTTTTTGTTAAATACTACCTCTGCTCCAATTATACGAAGCAACTTAATCATGGTTTGAATATCTGTTATGTCAGGGACATTTCGTAAAATATACTTGCCTTCTGCAAGAATTGATGCAGCCATTATCGGCAAACCGGCATTTTTTGAACCGCTTGAAAAAATTGTTCCTGTAAGTTTTTTTCCGCCACGAACAATTATTTTATCCATAATTTGTCTCATTTCATACTATTTCATTCCTAACGCAAGAACTCTATAAAAATCATTATAATCCTTTATGATGTCAATAATTTTGAAATTAAAAGCCTTGATATCTTTTTCCAAATTATTCTTTTGTGTAGCACTGATTTCAAAGAATAATCTTCCATCTTCGTTTAAATACTTTTCAGCTTCTTGTAAGATTTTGTGATAATATTTTAAACCCTTTTTTCCGCCCAGCAATGCTGATTTTGGTTCAAAGTATTTCACTTCATCTTGAAGATTGTTTAACTCATTTTCAGAAATATAGGGTGGATTGGAGATAATGATATCAAATTTCCCAGATATATTTTCAAATAGGTTTGATTTTTTTATTTTAATATTTTGAGTTTTATGTAGTTCAGAATTCTTTTTGGCATTTTCTAAAGCAGTTTCTGAAATATCTATTGCTAAAAAATGAATTTTAATTTCCTTACTTATAAAGTATTTGCTGATTGAGATGGGAATAATGCCAGTACCTGTTCCAATGTCTAAGATATTCCAGTTATTCTTATTGGTTTGCTTAATATATGAAATCACAGAATCAACTAAAATTTCAGTTTCAGGTCTGGGAATCATAACTCCTGCATTAACCAGAAATTTGTATCCATAAAATTCTGATTCTCCTAATAGGTATTGAAGAGGATAGTGAGTAGCACGCTTTTTAAGCAGTTTTCTAATTTTTTCTCTCTCTATAGGATTTAAAGGTTTATCAAACTTAAGATACAATTCCATCCGCGAACAGTTAAGAACTTTTGCAATTATCATTTCCGCATTCAATTGAGGAGATTGTATATTTTTAGTTTCAAAATAGCGAGTAGTCCATAAAAGAACATCTTTAATTGTCCAGATTTTATGAGTATTTTGATTTTTCATAAGAGACTTTAAGTATCAATAGAAATTTTATTTTATTTCTATCTCTATTAATATTTTCTATTGGGAAAAATTGAGGATCAAACGCATAATGCACCAGACTATAAAATCTTTTGTTAATCATTTTACCACCTTTACCATCTTTTCAATATTATCAAACCAGTATTGTGTATAATTTGAGGGAACTCTTGAAATATCATCAGTTCTGAATTTTAGATCTATTTTTACTTTAAAACTATTATGATCAAAAAATCTTTTATCCCCATTTTCTTCAAATAATTCCTTAAAACCATTATCAATTTTATATGTCCATCCACTTATGTGCTCTATACCTTTAGGGTCAACAAATACAATAAAGTAATTATCTTCTTTCTTTAACCAGAAAATAAAATCTGGATAGAAATCGCTAATCATATTTGAATTAGGATTATAATATGGGATATAAACTTCATCTAGACTTTCGTCTAATTTACTAAAAAACCACCAATCAAAATCTTTAAATTTGTTATTACTTTGTGCCAAATAATCAACTAAATCTTCAATGAATTTTGTCTCGCTTTTAGTTTTAATTATATGTTTTATATAATCAACTTTCTCATCCTTAGATAGAACAATCGGAATGTAATAATGATTGGCAATAAATTTTATAATAATTTTCTTATGGTCGCTTTCAAAATCTTCTTCATCTTTTAGATTCTTTGCCATTTCAGTATATTCTTTAGGTTGTATTTTACCATACAATTCTTGTAATTCTTTTACTTGAATTGGATAATTTTTTACTCTCTCAATTTTCTTTTGTATCTCGTTAATCTCTTTAAAATTAACCTTAATATTCTTGAAATGTCTTATTTCCTCAGTCAATTCCTTTAAATTCTTAAACTCTTGGGGAACAATACTGAAATAATCAAATATCCGTTGAATCAATAAATCTAGATTTTTAAAATTCTTTTCTCCATACTTATAATTATCAGGAATATTTAAACTATCTTTTAAGATTTTAACCTTTTCTGGTTCTGTATTATACAACATTAGTAAGATTCTATCATCTGATATAAACTTAATAAATTTGTTAAGAACCTTAAAATCCTCTTTAGACATTTCAAATTTTTGTAATTTTTTATTTTTTATAAGAGGGTTAACAGCTAATTTATATGTTGGAATCAGCAATGTATGTTTTTTTGCCTCTTTGTTTATATCAAAAATTGTAAGTTGTTTTTCATTCTCTTTTTTACTTTCTTTTTTAAGTTCTCCAATTACGAATTCTAAAGCTTTTCTATTTGTACCGAATATGAATAATGTTTCTATTGATTGCACTTTATCTTTAATCTTGTTGAATAAATCCTCGTTAATTTCTTTATTTATCTGATTGAACAATTTAAATAGTCTTTTCCTTTTATCCTTTATTGGTTCAATTCTCACTCCTCTTCCAACGGATTGAAGTATAAATTTTTTTGCATCTGTTCCTATACCAATATTAATATAATTAATCAAATTTGGTCTATTGGAATCCCATCCTTCATAAAAGCCACGAGAACCCATTAAAATATTGATTTCAGAATCTTCTCTATTCAAATTCTCAAAATAACTTTCATCTTCAAATCTTTCCTGAATTTCATATCCAATAAGTTCCTCTTTAAGCCATCCAGAAATATCGCCAATTTTTATCAAAGCAAAAGGACTATTACATGTTTTTAACTTAAAAGCCAATTCTTTCCTATTTGATGGTCTTCTCAAAATTTCAATCTCTCCGCTTGTTTCAGCATTAAACACATAATTTAAAATATCAGTTTTGCTAATGCCTTTAAAAATCTGTTCATTTATTTTTATTTTCGAACCATCTTCAAACATAAATTCAGGTTCATGTTTTAATTCATCCCAGAGTTCATTTATTGAAGTTTTAAAAATATCTTTTTCTATTTCTGCTTTTCCAATTTTTTCAAGCTCTCTAAAAAATAGCTTTAAATCCGCATCTTCAGTATTTACAGAATTAACCAAAGTTAGAAGCAATGGTTTATGGTATAAATTAGAACGGATTTCCTTTATATCTTTGTAGAATTTTTTCACATAAGTCAAAAAAATTAATGATTTCAGTACTATTTTCTGTTTCTCCTCACCAGTATAGTCTTCATCATCTCTAAATGCTCTTATCTCTTGTTTCAAAATACTGATATGTTTTCCGTAACCTGCATTAATAAAGCTTGAAAGGTTAAACTCAAAAGCACAGGTAATTACATCCCTTGGGTCAATAAAAGTTGCTGATGAGTTAAACAAGAAACCATTTCTTGAGAGGATAGAATAAATATGTTGTCTTTTTGCTTCTTCTCTATCTCCTTTGTGTGCCTCATCAAGAAAGATATACCATTTCCCATCATTATCATAATTCTTAAAATCAATAATCTTCACTTTTTGTTCATCGCTCAGATTATCGGAACGGTAATAAAATATAGGAGTTCCAAACAACATCCTTTGCCTTTTAATCTCTTGATATTCTTTTAATTCTTTTAAAATTATCTTCTCCTCATTTGCACGGTTAAATTCATCAACCATCTTTTTGAATTGCTCTATTAAATCATCTCTATGAGTTAAAATCAAAATATCATAAGAAGGAATTTCTTTTCTTTTTATTAGTTCAGCTAAAATTTCAATAAGTTTGATAATAACAAGAGTTTTACCACTTCCAGTTGCCATCCAAAAGCACATACGATTTATAAAATATTCATAAGAGATTTTTTTATCTTCATAAGTATAATACTCTGTAAGAAGATTGAAAATATTTCTTTTTCTCTTATCTAATCTAATATCAAGATTTTCATACAATCCATTGTCTTTATACCAATTAAAAAACTTCTTTTTTCTTTCTTGATTTAATTCTAATGTTTCATTCTCTTGATAATTTACTAAATCCTCAAAATATTTCCATATAACTTTTATAGCATTTTTTACTGCTTCTATTTGATAATCCCAGAGCTTTTTACCTTTTGAAAAACTTTCTAAATCAAACGAATTCCAGTTATAAGGTAAATCCTCAAACCTTAAATCTTCAATTATGTCTCGTAAAAACATTCTTGCCATATTAATTTTTACCTTTTTCTAAAATATCTTTCATTTGTTCTTTTAATTCTGGGAGTTCTTGCTCAATAATACGCCAAACAATTGCTAAACTTATACCAAAGTATACATGAGCGATTCTATTTCTAAGACCGACCATTCCTCTCCAATCTACATCCTGATATTGATTTTTTACTCTATCAGGTATATTATTTGATGCTTCCCCAATTATCTCAAAGTTTCTGACTACAGCATCTATTGTTTTCCTATCACTCTTAAAATCCTTAAAATTCATATTTGCAACATATTCTTCAACCAATCCAATTGATTCTAAGATATCTTCAATAAATAGTTTCCATTCTCTCTTAGACATAGGTCAAATCCTCCATTATGTATTTTCGTCTATTAGGTTTAATTGCATCTGGAGTTATTAAATCAACCTTGGCTTTTAATATTTCTTCTAAAAAGTCTGCAAGATGAATAAAAAGAAAACCTACAGATTCATTAAACTCCACCAAAATATCAATATCACTTTTCTCATTTTGTTCATCTCTTACATAGGAACCAAATAGAGCTATCCTTCTTACTTTAAATTTTTCCTCTAATTCCATTCTATGTTCTCTTATAATTCCTTTTACTTCTTCAATCTTTTTCATTTTATCACCACCATATTATATGTATTTCATTTAATCTTATTTTCTTTCTTCAGTACTTGAAATTGTACAAAGTACTTTAAGATATTCATCTCTATAGGAGTATTTAAACTCTATGATTTGGGATTCAGCTAACTTTAAATCCATATTTTTCTCTTGCTTTTTAAATAAGTAATATAATGATTTTACCACCTCCATCCTTCTTTCCTGAACATATCAAAAATATTTATACAAGTTACACCAAAATCTTTTGCTACAAAAGGTATTTTTATCTTATTTCCTTTCAGTTTTTCCTCTGTAACAACTATTTTTTGAGAAGGAAGAAATGTCTGTTGTGGTTCTTTTTCTAATGCGAAAGCAATAATAAAGGGGTCTGCTTCTACCGAACCATTGACATCAACCAGAGAGGGAAATTTCTTTAAAATCTGCTGAACTAACTTGGTTTGCTGTGGGGTAACATCTTTAAATATATTTTTATGTTTCTCAGCCCACTTTAATATTTCATCCTCCTTACCTTCATACTTTCTTAATTCCTCTAAAACATATCTATGAGAAATAAGTCTACCATTTTTTACGATATTTTCAATATCTGACCACATACCTACATATATGTCTGGTGGAAAGTTTTCTGGTTTTATTCCAATTAACGATGAAGTATCAATTATGTAGATATGTTCACCCATTTTATCTTTCTATTTCAGATAGTAATTTATCAAACTGTTTATGTTTTATTGATAAGTAATCCAGCACATCGCAAGTTGTTATAAATCCTTTTTCAAGATTTGTAGTAACAAGAGAAATTGTTCTCCATCCTTTCTGACTAATACATTTCTTATATGGCGGTAGTCCACCTTTCCGTTTTACTGTAGGTGTCCCTCTTAATTCATTTAAAATTTGTTCGTATTCCACTTTTGTGATGTAATTAAATTTCTTCATATTATAAAGAAGCATACCCTTACTTACCTTATAGTTTACTGATAATTTATGTAGAGTGTCCCATTGAGTTAGAGAACCTCTGTACTGCTTAAACATCTTCATGGCTATGGGAGTAGGAAGCAAAAATAAAGATGCAAAATCATTACACCATTTTTCAATCTTATCTGTTGTATAAGTAAGTAAAGAATTTTCAGGCATATCAATTCCAGATTCGCCCAAAAGAATATGAGCAAACTCATGTAGTAAGGTAAATATCCTTGCCTCTATTATTTCATCCTTTGAATTTATAACAATTACTGGAGGGATATCATCTGTTAATACAAAACCTCTTGCATCCTCTATTGGCATTGGGAGTTGAAAAACAAGAATGTTCATATCCTCAATAAGTTTTCTTAAAGTATTGAATGCAAAATATGAAGATTTCCAGTTTTTTTGGACTTCTTCTGTAATTTGAAATTTATTTCTGTATGACTCAGCAATTTCTTTAGGATTGTCTGATAATTTTAAAAAAGAAATTTTAGGCTCAAAATCTTGGTTTAAATTTTCTCCAAGTTCTTTTACAATTCCTTGTAATCTCCTCGCAATTCTAATGGCTAAAATTGTCTTCTTATCAAACTTATTTTTTCTATTCTCTGGAAGAGTCCTATGATCCTTGGGTAAAGGTTTCTCTTCAGGAGGATTAGGTAACAGAAAAACTGCAACAGGTCTTTTTAAATACTTGGATAGATTCTCAAGTTGTCTAAATGTTGGGTATTTTTCTCCTTTAATCCATTTTTTGATAGTATTCTCACTCGCTATTGATTTTTGACTTAAATCATTTATACTCCAGCCAGAGGTGTTAATCACCCATTTTATAATTTGGGGATTGACTTCTACTTCAAAAGATTTTTTTTTCATTTTGCTCACCACCATATCAAAAGTTTAATAAGTTTATAATCTAAATCCTTCAGGTCAATTTTTTCTCCGTTTTCTCCGCCAGGGGCGGATCCACCTTCGGCGGAAAACTCTACTTCATCAGCGGTAATTTTCTTTATCCACTTTCCAAGCAGATTTGAAAGAGTTTCAGGAATGTCTATATTTTTGTAAAGTTTTGATAAATCCACCTTTACTTTATTATCTTTATAATCTATCTTTAGAGCTTCAAGCATTTTTAAATCCCGCATAAACACATATTGATTGTATGGGTCTTCATAAGGATTTTCAAATAGATCTGAATCTTCGTATTTTACTTTTCTTAAAGTGTCTTCGTATTGTTCAAGTTCATAGTATTTGAAGAAACCGCCTGCATTGTTTTTGTTGTATTTCTCTTTAACATCCTTTTCTTTTGAAATTCCGCTTTTATCATAAGCCAAAACCTTTTTCATTCTCGGCAAAATCACTGTGTAAAAATGCTCTCCCATCTCCACTCCAATCCATTTTCTACAAAGTTTATGTGCTACTGCTGTTGTTGTGCCACTACCGAGGAAAAAGTCTAAAATTAAATCAGAGTTGCTGGAGGAAGTTTGAATAGTTCTTTTAAGAACTTTTTCATGGTTTTCTGTAGAAAATTTCCACTTTGGAGGAGAAACATATCCAGGAATATCAGTCCAATTAGTTCCTACAGTTTTTTTATCAATTAAAATTTTAAGTTTGCTATTTTCAATTTTTAATCTTCTATTTTTGTACACTTCCTGAGCAATTTTATTACCTACTGCCCAACTATATCCGTCTGGAGGATTAAAAACTTTATTTTCTATAATTATTGGTTTCCCTGTAGGTCCTCCTCTATTGTATTTAATCATAACTGGCATCCATTGAGGTTTTCTATCCTCCCATAACTGATTAAAAAGTAATTTTTCTGGTTCTTTTGCATAATAAATCAAAGATTCTGTCTCAACTTCCATGTTTTTAGTTTCTCTTTTTGGCAACCCTGAAGTTCTTTTTAGAAACATCTCATTCCTATAATTCTCCTCTCCAAAAACCTCGTTCATCAGCATTCTTACATACATATTACCATTGTAATCACATCGGACAAAAATACTTCCCTTAGAATTTAAGGTATCCTTTGCCAATTGTAATCTATTTTCAAGTAAAGTAATCCAACTTGCATCTTTATAATTTACACTATAATAGAAGTCAGCATTTTTTCCTAAATTAAATGGTGGGTCAATATAAATCGTCTGAACTCTCTCCTTAAACTTCGGCAAAATCGTATTCAATGCTTGATAGTTTTCACTCTTTATAAGCCAGCCATCCAAAGCATTGTCTAAACCTGTGGTGAGCGAAGCTGAACCATCATAAAACAATCCTAAAATCTCAAGTTCCAAATCCTTGAAATATTTTGTGTCAATTGGAAGATGTTGATGCTTCTTATTTAAGTGTTTGCCTGTTAAATCATTTTCAATGACTTTGCTTTTATCAAAACCATCATCAACAATTCCTAAATCTTTCCACTCTTTAATCTGTTCATTAAAATTTAAATGATTTAAAATCTTTTCTACTAATTCAATTTTTTTATTAGCAATTCTATCAAGTGTTATCACATAGTTAGAATTCAAAACAAATTTTGGCTTGTTCCAAATTTTTACAAGCTCATCTTCAAATTGAGAGATAAAATTAATAATATTGAAAGCAGTATTTTTTAATACTTGAAGTTGCTTTATTCTTATTTCTGTCCATTCACTCCCGCCCCGTGAGATGGTTCCTATCTCATGGGGTGAACCGGTAAATATATACTGATAGAGCCAGATATCAAACTGTTCTTTTAGAAATTCTTTTGCATTCTTGTTTATGAAATAATCAACTTCATTTTGTTTTTCAAAAACTCTAAATGCATTCAATAGAATATCTTCATTGATTTCTATATTCTCTTTTTTTAATGCTCTTAAAATATCAATAATTTTTGTTTTTTTACCTCTTTCAGAATAATAGACATTAAAAACAATTACATTATCACCCCTTTTTTTCTTAAATACATAAATAATTTGCCTTTTTTCATTTGCCCTTTTATGCTCTAGTGTGGATACATCAAAGAAAAATTTATATCCATCTATATCAACCTCAAGATTCTTAAACAGCCTGTCAGTCTTAATATAATAAAGCATGTGCGTTTTCCAGAATAGCATTACATCTTTATCATCAGTATATACTTTCTCATAAATATTTTGATGAATTGGTGTATGTCTAAAATAAATTGAGCCACTTTCAGAAAAATATCTATTAAAGAATGTATAAAGTTTATCAAAAAGTTCTTCCTTAAAGTCATGGAATGGTTCTAATGCTTTTGCTATATTATTTTGAAGTTTAGGGAAAACACCTTTTTCGTAATATCTTGATTTAATTCTCATTAAATTAATAAATCCAGATTCTCCTTCAACTTTTGCACCAACAAAGATGTCTTTCAAAGCATTGTAGAATTTTTGTTCTTTTGTCATTTTTTTACCTCTATTTCATAAAAAAATAGTCATAACTTTTCTTTAATCTCAGCTAGAAATTTCATTGCTTTCAAAGGTGTAAGATTATCTATATCTATATTTTTTAATTCATTTAAGATTACTCTTTCTTTATTTGTTTTTTGGGAAAGGAAATCATAAAAATCGGTTTGTGTTGCAGAACTCTTTTTTCTTTTAGTTTTTTCAAATATACTTGTTTCACTGAACTCATTTTTTTCTAAATTATTCAGTATCTCTTTTGCCCTTGAGATTACTTTATCAGGTATTCCTGCAAGTTTTGCAACCTGAATTCCATAGCTCTGGTCAGCACTTCCTGGAACAACTTTTCGTAAGAAGATTACCTTATCTTTCCATTCTTTTACTGTAATATTATAATTTTTTACTGCATGAAAAATCTCTGCTAACTCGGTTAGTTCGTGATAATGTGTGGCAAAAAGAGTTTTGGGAGAAATTGTCTTATTTTCATGTAGATATTCAACCACTGCCCAGGCAATGCTTAGTCCATCAAATGTGCTTGTCCCACGCCCAATCTCATCTAATAGCACAAGACTTCTTGGGGTGGCATTATGTAAGATATTTGCAGTTTCTATCATTTCAACGAGAAAAGTGCTTTGGCCCAAAGCAAGATTATCAGATGCCCCTACTCTTGTAAAGATTTTATCAACTATTCCAATTGTTGCTGAAGATGCTGGAACAAAAGAACCGATTTGAGCCATTATGACAATAAGTCCAACCTGCCTAAGAAAAGTAGATTTCCCTGCCATATTCGGTCCTGTTATTAGTAAAATTCTCTCTGATTTGTTATTTAAATATGTATCATTGGGGATGAAAGTTTCAGATGATATAAGTTTCTCTATTACAGGATGTCTTCCATCCTTGATTTCTATTTTTAGTTCATTTGTTATTTCAGGTCTTATATAGTTATTGTGATATGCAATCTGTGAGAAGTTTGTAAGCACATCCAGAATTGAGATTACATAGGAAAATTTTTGCATTCTTGGAATGAACTTTGTAAGTTTTTTTCTGATTTCAATATATATAGAATATTCCAGTTGTTTTATTCGTTCTTCAGCACCTAAAACCTGGCTTTCATATTCCTTTAATTCAGGAGTAATAAATCTTTCTGCATTTACCAGGGTTTGCTTTCTGGTATAATCGTCAGGGACTTTATTAAGATATGATTTTGTAACTTCAATATAATATCCAAACACATTATTGAATTTGACTTTTAATTTTGGAATTCCGGTTCGTTTAATTTCCTTATCTTGCAGTTTTGCAATCCATTTTTTCCCCTCTTTACTGGTTTTTCTCAGATTATCCAATTCTTCATTATATCCATCTTTTATGATTCCGCCATCCTGGATGGTAAGTGGCGCCTCTTCTATTAAGGCATTTTCAATTATTAAAATTACTTCATCAAAACTTTGAATAGAGCTAAACAGGTCTTTAAGAATCTTTGACTCACAATCCTTGATTAAATCAGCAATTGGTTTGGCAAGATGAAGATAATTTTTCAAAGCAATCAGGTCTCTCGGATATGCCTTTTCTGTTCCAACTTTGCTTATGATTCTTTCAATGTCTCCAATATCTTTTAGAATTTCAATCAGTGAATTTCTGATATAAGATTTTTCAATAAATTCATAAACAGCATCTAAACGGTTATCTATTTCTGCTTTATCAATTAAAGGATTTAATATCCAATGAAAAAGTAATCTATTGCCCATTGGGGTTTTTGTATAATCAATTATATCAACAAGAGTCCCTTTTCGCTCCCGTGTTTTTATAGATTCTATCAGTTCCAAATTGTGTCGGGAAATTGAATCAACCTGCATAAACTGATTAGCTTCATAATATTTGAGATTTGTAATATGTTGGAGTTCTGTTCCTTTTAAATCTTGTAGATAGGATAAAATAGCTGCTGAGGCACAAACTGCATTATTCTTTTCAGCTAAGCCAAAACCATCTAAAGTTAAAAGAGTAAAATGTCTTTTCAAAATATCTTCTGCTTCAATGAAATCATATCTCCAGGTTTCATATTTTGTGAATGTTGGAGAGTAAAATATCACTATCTCTTGTTCCAGTTTTAATTCTGTGCCTTCTTGTAGAAGAATTTCTGTAGGATGGATTCTTACAATTTCATCTAAAATTTTATCATTTGAAAATTCTGAGCATAAAAATTCTCCAGTTGAGATATCAATAGATGCAATGCCGCAGTTTGATTTTTCCTCATATATTGCAGTTAGGTAGTTGTTTTTGTTTCCTTTTAGATAGTCACTCTCTAAAATAGTTCCTGGTGTGATGACCTCAATAATCTTTCGTTTAACCAATTTTTTAGCGAGTTTCGGGTCTTCAACCTGTTCACAAATTGCAACCTTGATTCCATTATCAATAAGTTTTTTTAGATAGTTATTTAAAGCATGATAAGGGAACCCAGCAAGTGGTACGGGATTTTTCTTATTTTTATCTCTTGTAGTTAATGCTATGCCTAAAATTTTAGAAGCAGTTTTCGCATCATCAAAAAATGTCTCATAGAAATCCCCCATTCTGAATAATAATAAAGCATCCGGTTGCTCCTTTTTGATGGATAAGTATTGATTCATTAATGGAGTGAAGTTAGTCGTGCCTGAAGCAGAGCCCTGCCCGTCCGACAGGCGGGCAGCCTGGCGGAATTTTGATTGTTTTGTCATTTTTATTCAGATTTAAGGTAAAGGTAAAGACAGGAATTCTTATCTCTTTGAACCTTTCAATGTGAGAATAATTTTGTTTAAGTCATTATATAATTTATTTAATGCAAAATCTATATTTTGTGCATTTTGTTTACTTATATACCCAATCCTTTTTCCATATTCCAGATGACTTTGAGTTTCTGTTAATGAACCTCTTGAGTAATAATAAAAGTTGATTTTATCTAACGAGTGCTCTCTTCCAAATGCTTCCGCGATATTTGCTGAAATACTAAGAGCGGTTCTTTTTATCCCGTTAGTCCGCCAGTACCCGATTTACCCCGTTAGATAATTCGTAGTGCTAAGATAGTCCCCCTTGCTGATTGACTTTAATATCTAACGGGGTAAATCGGGACTCCGTCTCGGAGCTGATGGATCTAATGGGACTTATTTGTGAGGTGAACCCATAATCTTCTTTTTTAGGCAATCTTTCAGTAAGTGTATAAATAATTGTAGCTACTTCTATTGCATTCTGCCAGATAGGCATATCTTTAAAACTTTTATACATCTTGATTACCTATACCTTTACCTTTACCTATACCTTTACCTTTACCTTTGCCTATACCTTTGTCTTTACCTTTTTCATTACGGTTTTTTGTAAATAAAGGAAGATATTGAGTTCTTTTTTAATTTATTCTGAATATATTGAGCTTCTGTTTTTGTCTTATAAGGTCCCAATCCAACAGCAAAGTAGTTTTTTCCTTTAACAACTTTTTCGTAAATAAAAGTATCATATCCTTTTTGTAGAAATTCTGCTTTTGATTTCCCAGCTTGTTCTTTATTTAAAAATGCAGCAAGTTGAACAATATACTTTTTGTTCATATATGAATTTATCTCTGGCATTTTTAAAGATGAAGTATAAAAACCTTTCTCTACCAGGTTGACTATTTTAGATTCAGCCAATAATCTTTGTTGAGAATAAGGATATTGATTAATCACTTCTTTGTAACAATCTATAGCTTCAGTATATTTGGAAAGATTTTCATAACTTACACCCAGCTTATACAATAGAAATGGAGTAAAATTTTTATTTAAGTGTGATTCCTCTAAATTTTCATATTCTTCTATCGCTGATGAATGAATATTCATATTGAAATATGCAGTTCCGATATTTAACATTGATAATTCAAGTTTTACTTCATCATTGCCCAAAGCAATATATCTATTGAAATAATCTATTGAGTTTAAATAATCTTTTTTACAAAAACAGGTTTGAGCAATCCAATATAAAGATTCTTTAAGGTATTGAGAAGAAGTTTGTTGCAAAATCTGAGCAAATAAATCTTCTGCATTATTATACTCTTTATTACAGAAATAGATTTGTGCAAGCTCAAATTTAGCTTTCTCAATTAAATAGTTGTCAGAAAGGTTTATTATTTTTTTATAATAAATTATTGCTTCTTCGGAAATTTCTGCACATTGTGTTAGGAGGAGATACACTTCTGCTAAATATTTCTTATCATCAGTTTTAGGAATTAATTCTTTCAGAATAGTTTCAGCAGTCTGATAGTTATTATTCTTTATTTCTTTTTTTGCTTTATTGATTTCATAGGTAATACTACTTGAAATGAGATAAGAAATTGTAAGAAGAAAAAAAGATAGAAATAATAATGTTTTTTTCAGCATCAAAGGATTGATTTATATTGTAATGTTTTTTATTTTTTTTGTTTGATTACCTACTCATTAACTGAAGAAATTCTTTATTATTTTTAGTATTATTCATTTTGTTTTTAAGTAGTTCTATTGAATCGTATGGACTTTGATTTTTAAGTATTTTACGAAGAACAAACACACGATTTCTTACTTCTTCGGGGAGAAGTAGTTCTTCCCTTCTTGTACCTGAAGTAACAAGGTCAATTGCAGGAAACATTCTTAAATCACTTATAGAGCGGTCTAATACAAGTTCCATATTTCCCGTACCCTTAAATTCTTCAAAGATTACAGTATCCATTTTACTTCCAGTATATATAAGAGCAGTCGCAATAATAGTCAAACTTCCACTTTCTTCTGTATTACGTGCGGCACCAAAAAAGCGTTTTGGTTTATGTAATGCATTAGCATCTATACCACCGGAAAGCACTTTTCCACTTGCAGGGACTAATGCATTATAAGCTCGAGCGAGTCGGGTTATACTATCCAGTAATATTACGACATCTTTGTTATATTCAACCATTCTTTTTGCTTTTTCAATAACTAATTCAGCTAATCGGACATGATGGAAAGCGGTTTCATCAAATGTGGAGCTTACAACCTCTGAGTTTATTGGTTTTACAATTCTTTTCATTTCTGTAACCTCTTCAGGTCTTTCATCAATAAGAAGAACTATTACATAAACTTCCGGGTGATTTGCTAATATTGCATTTGCAAGTTTTTGAAGAAGAACAGTTTTTCCAGTTCTTGGTGCAGCAACAATTAGTCCTCTTTGACCTTTACCAATTGGTGTGAAAAGGTCAATTATTCTTGCTGAAAGCTCTTTAGGAGATGTCTCAAGATTTAGTTTTTCTTCAGGATAAAGAGGAGTAAGCGAATCAAAGAAGGGATTTTCATAAGCAGATTCGGGTGGCTCATCATTTATAGCATCAATTCGTATAAGTGCAAAATATTTTTCATCCTCCTTAGGCGACCTAACCGGTCCAGAAATAATATTTCCTTGCTTAATATGAAATTTTTTCACCTGAGCTTTTGAAACATATATGTCGCTTAGACCGCTATTATAGTTATTATCAGGAGACCTTAAGAAACCATAACCATCATTAGTTAAATCTATTACACCTGTAGTAAATACTAAACCCTCGTTTGCAGCTTGCTCATCTAAAATACTAAAAATTAAAGCCTTTTTATTCAAAGACTTGTATTTTTTTATTTCAAATTCTCGCGCTATCTTATAAAGGTCATTAACACTCATCTTTTGTAAATCTTTTAATTCTATTAGATTTTCCATAATACTCCTTGGTTTTGAATTCTTTTTTTAATAATCCGTTTGTTACTTAATTTAATAATAAATCTTAAAGTATTTTTACGAATAATTGAAGATTAAGTTGTCATTTTTATTAATTGTGATAAATCAGGATAAATACTAATTTTGCAATTTTTCTTCTGCAGATGACCTCCTTATGTAAAATGGTTGCAAATTTGCCATAAATTGATAATCATAAACTGGTTTTTTATTATTCTTTAAGGTGATATCTATAAGAGAAGCAGCTCTTGGATAATTAAGATGGGGGGGAGCAATTTGATAATCAGTCCGCCAGCGGGCGGAAGAAGTAATTTTTTTTTTGTACTTATCAATATTAGGACCAACGAAAACCAACTTTGCTGCTTGTTCCGGGATATTTTTTACCAGTTCATCAAGATAGAATAATCCAGGTGGAATCAATTCTACCAAAGATGGAGTATAAAGAGCACCATAAAATTGTTTGCGACCGGCTTCTAATAGAACGCAAATGAAACCATCGCCACCTGAAACATTATTTGCAAGAGACATAAGCGTTGAGATTGGAATTAACGGAATTCTTTGTCCATAACAAATACCTTTTGCAGTTGCAAGAGCTATGCGAAGTCCAGTAAACGAACCAGGTCCAATTGATACAGCAACAGCATCTATTTCATTAATAGTAAGCTCAGATGATTTTAGCAGTTGAGCAATTATCGGCATCAATCTCTCTGAATGTGTCTTATTGCTATTAAGAGTATATTCAGCGATAATTTTTTCTTCTTTTGATAGAGCTACACTTCCATAAGTAGTTGATGTATCTAAAGCAAGTATTTTCACAGTTAATTTATCAGCAGTTATTAACTGATTTGTCTCCTAATGGGTTTTTGGTTACATTAGGTTTTGTTTTGTAAGGGATTGCACAGAGAAATCGCAGTAAGGTATCATTAGTGTTTTTGAATTGATGATACATATTAGGGTTAACATAAATTATATCCCATTGCTTAAATGGTTTTTCACCTTCCTCAGTAACCAATAAACCTTCTCCTTGCAGAACAAAGACCTCATGTTCCCAATCGTGAGTGTGAAATGGGGTGTGTCCATCTGGCTCAAGTTCAAACATTCGTAAAGCAAAATTTGTGGCATTATCTTTTTCTGAAATTAGCCAGCGAATCTTTGTGTTCTTTGCACCTTCTACTGAAACGGTTTCTAAAGGAACTTCACTAAAATGTGTTAGTTTCATTGAATCCTCCTGTTGATTTATTCTCCTTCTCAGCTGGTTATTAAAAAAGCAGGATTAATATCCTTTTCAAATGTCATTAAAGTGGAATATATAAATATTAGTCAAATTATTTTAATTTTTTTATTAAATTTTTAACAACTTATTTTAGAAATTAATATTATATAGATACAAACCTTCTGGAGGGGCAGTATCTCCCAACATTGAATAATCTTGCTTTTCTAATATTTGTTGGATATAATTATCTGGTAAATCATAATGTGAAATCTTTAATAATGTCCCCACAATTCTCCTGACCATATTATGAAGAAATCTATTGGCAGCAATAAAGAACTGAAACCCTTTTTCATTTTCTTCCCATATTGCTGATGTAATGGTGCATAAACAGTTGCTCAAATGTGAAGTATCATGTGCAAATACATCAAAGTCATAAGTGCCGATAAGATAGTTAACGGCTTTTTTAATTTTTTCTGTTCTTATTATTTTTTTAGGGAAGAATGCTGTATAATTTCTTTCAAATGGATTATATGATTTATTTATTTTGTAGAGATATGTTCTACTTTTTGCAGAGAAACGAGCATGAAAATTTGCGTCAACTACCTTGCAATTTTTAATATAGATTGATTTTGTGAGGAGACCGTTTAAAGCTTTTATAATATTTTCTGGGGACATTCTGGTAAGAGCATTAAAATGTGCATATTGATTATACGCATGGACTCCTCTATCAGTTCTCCCTGAAGCTATTAACCTGGTTTCAACTTTGAAAATTTTAGTAAGGAACTTTTCCATTACAAATTGAATGGAAATTTCATCCTTCTGGTTTTGCCAACCATGAAAGTCAGTTCCATCATAACAGAAATGTAATAAAAATTTTTTCATAATATAATAAATAAAAGTAATTGGAATATTACAATGAGCGGGATAACACTATCATATTTATTAAGTTCAAATCTAAATTTAGAATTTATATATCTCTCTGCATTCATTGAAAGCTGATGTACACTATATAAAGATTTTTCTAAAAGAGATGAAAAAAGTATAGGAAATTCTGACAATCTAACTTTTTTCCCGTTTAGTAATTTATATGCATTCATAGTAGCATAAAACTGTTGATTCAAGATAGGAATGAAATTGATAATCCCATAAATAAATACGATAAAATTATCAAAGAATTTGTAAGGAAGTATTCCTCGTATATTTTTTAAAAGTGCATACTCTGATGTAGTATGAATCAAAACTATTGTAAAACAAACCAATATTGCTATTGAAACAGTTATGATTACATCTTTTTGCAAGTAAGAACCAAAAATAAAGCCCAGGAAAAATATTGAAAAGAATAGGGGAGAAAGGTGAAGAAGTGCTGATAATGATTTTCTTAAAAGAAGTGGATTAAGAATAAGAATTATTAATACTATCATCATAATTGAAACATTAAGGATTTTATCTTTAATTATAAATAAAAAAAATAATTCAAAAAGGACAAATATGATTTTTCCAATTGGGTTCAAACGATTGAGATTAAGTATCATCTTTTGGAAGAGGTTACTTTATATGTTGATAAAAATTATGTATTAATTTCTTGGAATCTGCAAAATCTGATTGGGATAGATAAGGTCTGGGTCTTCTATTTTATCAGCATTTGCACGATATATTTCAGTCCATTTGAATGGGTCATTATAAATCTCTGGATAGCCAGAAATTATCCATAAACATTCACCCTTTAGGACAGTATGAGTATGATAAAAACTTTGGGTGCTGATTAGAGTGTCTTGAGAAGTCACTTCCTGTTCTTGTGAAGCTTTTGTTTCAGATATTTCCTCTACTTTGATGCTATCAGAGATATCAGTTTCTATTACAATTAAACTGTCTAAAATTGGAGTTTCATCCTGTTTAATTATTAAGGTATCAGGAGTTATAATAGAATCTGTAATAGTATATGCAATTTCTTTCATACTGTCAGCAGTAGAAGCTATCTGGATATAATTATTGCCATCAAAAAAAGATTTGATATCTTTTGTCAATTCCATATCAGGATAATCTGTGACAAGTTCTTCTAAATAAGGTTTTGCTTGCGCAGTATCGCTTTTTTCTTGAATCAGCAGGTATGCCTTCAAGCAAAGAGCTTTCGGATAGATAGGACTGGTTTGATACATTGTTAATATTGTATCTAAATATCCAATACTCTTATCAAAACTTATTAAATCAAAATAATAATCCAATGATTTATTAAAATATGTCTGGGCTTCATCTTTGTCTTGAAAAAATATTTCAAAAGGTTCATTATTTATAATATATAAAGCAGCATTTGTATATTTAGAGTTTGGAAACTCATTGCTCAAATCATCAAAAACTTCTTTAGCCATCAGAGTATCATTTTTTAATTTAATATATGTCCATACCTTCATAAAAAGGGCTTTAGGATAGATTTCCTTTTTATAAACAGCGATATTCTCTTCTAAATTTTTGATATTTGTTAATAAATCTTTTCTAGAAATTTTTTGGGTAGCATCATTAATTAAAGTGTCTGGAAATAATTTAATAGTATCTTGTACAATTAAACTATCAGTTGTAAGTATAAGACTGTCTTGAATATTAAAGGTAGTTTCTTCTAATATATTTTTTTTCAAGCTATCTACTTGCAAAGTATCATACTGAGTGATTGTCTTTAAAGCATCCTTAATAAAATTGATAGAATCTTGTTCATTATTTATTGTTAAACTATCTTTAATAGATATTAAACTATCCTGTTTCCCAAAGATACCAGTCGGAAGCTTTTCTAACTCTGAACGAGATTCTTCGGATATATTTGCAGATAAGCTATCTGTTGTAAGTGAATCTAATAGAGTATTAAGAGAGTCTAATTGCTTATAGAAAACATTCAGTTGATTTGCAATTTCTTCATAGATTGTTATAGCAGAATCAGGCATAAAAAGGTCAAGATTGTAATATTCTGCAATTTGAAATTGTGAATCAGCAAGTTCTAAAATCTGATTAGTTTTCTGTTTTGACTTATAATTAATAAATTGATTAGCAATTTTGATTTTGTTTGAAGTTTTTACAGCAAGTTCTTCCTCTAAATTTTTTGTTGTTACTTTTTGTAGTTTTTCAACAGCTTGTGTATAGTCATAAAGTAACGAAAAGTAAATATCTCCCCAGTAGTAATAAATTTTAGAGACAATCTGACTTCCTTTATTTTCATTGATTGTTTTTTCAAATAATGTAAAGGCTTTTTCTGTATCTCCTAAATATGCATAACAGATTCCAATTTGGAGATTAATTTCCTGAATTCTATCGTTGTTTGTTTCATCTTTTTTTAATTTTTCAAATAGTTTCAGAGCTTTGTTATACTTTTCTAATTCAATATAGGTATTTCCGAGATAGAATTTCGTATCTAATTTCATTCTTTTTTCAGGTTTACTGGAGAGCACTTTTTTAAAAGCGATTTCAGCATTTTCATAATCCTTACTTAAATATATAATTTGAGCATAAGAATAAAGAGCATTAAGATAAGATTCCTTTGAAGTATTAGCTTTAATTAAATCAAGAACAATGGTTTTAGCATTCAGATAATCTTCTTCTTGTATGTAATAGTCTGATAGGTCAATATAGGCCTGTTCACGAACTTTTTGAAATTGATTATTATTGAAAATTGCATTGAACTGATTTTGAGCTTCATCGTATTTCTTTAGTTTCAAATAAGTTTTAGCAAGATAGAGTTTTGCTTCAGGATATAAATGGCAGTCAGAGTAATACTGTTCAAATTCCTGAAATTTTTTCAATGCTTTGATATAATTTTCCTGTTCATAAAAGCACTTTCCTATCAGCAATAGAGCATCATCTACATATTTACTTTTTGGGTATTCTTTTATAACATAGGTGCATTTTTCAATAGAATTATAAAATTTTTGTTTAATAGTAGGACTAATTTTGTTATCGTTTTTTTCTTTTTGAGCAAGGGCTTCAGCATAGTACTTTTTGGCATTGAAAAAAGTATTAAAATAAACGCAAGAAATTATAAAAGTTAATATCAAGATTAAACAAATTTTTTTCATTGGAAATTTTCTTTTCAAATTCATATTTAAGATAAATAGATATTTAAAAAAAATGTTGTCAAATTTTTTTCCCAAAAAACTTGTCTTAATTATCCTGGTTAGTATATTTTATTATAATTCAGGATATAATAAAGAGATAAAAATGTTTAAATTAAAAAGACCTGGCGGACAGCCCTCAAAAAAACTGAAAGTGCCTAATACAATATGGGTATTACTTGCATTAGCATCAATATTTGGTCTATTGTTAACAAAGTATTGCCATACGCAACTAAACAAATATCTGGAAGTTAAAAGCATTGGGATAGAGGTACAGACCCCATCTCTGGCACAGATTTATTTTGAAATTGAGAATAAGACAGATTTCTTCATTAAAAGAAAAGTCGTTGTAAGAATTTATTCAGGAAATCTTGAACTCGGGTCAAAGATGATAACTGCAAAATTAAAGGAAAATCAGACAACCGGATTTGTAGTTACAATCAATTTTGTTAAGTTTTTAAAAGAGGATGAAACCATAGATGAGATTTCCGTGCGGTTTTATGATTAAAATAATCTGATAAAAAGCAAGATACGAGAGAAGAATAATTTGGCATTTGATATTTGAAATTCATTTGGAATTTGCGCTTTGAAATTTCTTATTTTCCTTTATCGGCACATTTTCTCTAAACTGCATATCATAAAATTTTTTATAAAGACCCTTTTTTGCCAAAAGCTCTTTATGTGTTCCTTGCTCAAAAACTTCTCCTTTATCTATAACCATTATTCTCTTACAATTTCTTATTGTAGAAAGACGATGGGCAATTATTAAAGTTGTTCTATCTTTCATTAATCTATTAATAGCTTCTTGCACGAGAAATTCTGATTCACTATCCAAGGAAGAAGTAGCTTCATCAAAAATTAAAATTTGAGGATTTTTCAAAATAGCTCGGGCAATTGCCAATCTTTGTCTTTGACCACCTGAAATCTTAACACCTCTTTCACCAATTATTGTATCATATCCCTTTTCCATTTTCGTAATAAAATTGTGAGCATTAGCAGCTTTTGCAGCTTTGATAATATCTTTTACTGGTGCATTAAGTTTTCCATAAGAAATATTATTTGATACAGTATCATCAAAAAGAACTACTTCTTGAGTAACAACACCCATAAGATTACGTAAATCATCTATTTTATAATCTCGTATATCTTTACCATCAATGGTTATATCTCCTTCAGTTGGGTCATAAAAACGAATAAGGAGGTCCATTAATGTGGACTTTCCCCCACCGCTTGTTCCTACAAATGCGATTGATTCCCCCTTTTTTACTTCAAAATTAATGTTACTTATTACCTCATTTGAACCCGTATATTTGAAGCACACATGATTAAATCCAATTTTATCGGTGAACACATTAATTTCTAATGCGTTTTCTTTATCTGCTGGCTGGCGAACAGGTTCATCTATTACACCAAAAACTCTTTCTGCTGATGCCAGTCCTTTATTTATTTGTGTATAAACAGCAGATAACTCTTTTAATGGATGGAGAGTAGAAAGTAAGGCAGCCAGGAACAGAAAAAATTTCCCCGCTGTCATAGGATTATATGGATTTAATACTAAAATTCCACCATAACCGATAAGCACAAAAGTAATAAGCACTCCCATCAATTCTGTAAAGGGAGTTGCAATAGCTTCAGTTCTCACCATTTTAACTGATTTGCGGTAAAGCTTCTTATTCTCTTTATAGAATCGCAATCTTTCATAATTTCTCATAGCAAATGCCAGGACAATTCTGATATTCAAAACTGCTTCTTGTAATATTGAGGTAATATCTGCAAATTTCTGTTGAACTCGCTTACTATATTTTTTCATCTTTCTAGCAATAATGCCAACTATGAGATATACTGGCACAACAACAATTAGTGTAATTAAAGATAATTGCCAGCTGACACTAAACATAATTATAATATAGACAGAGATAAGAAGAAAATTTCGTAAAAGAGTTGTTGCAGAAGTGAGAGTCATTATTTTAACTAATTTGACATCATTAGTTGCACGAGAAATCAACTCTCCAACCTTATGATTATGGAAGAATTCCAAAGGCTTCTGTAATATAGCATGATAAAAATCATTACGAATCCACATTATCATCTTCTCTTCTAATTGTTGAAAAATTATTTTTTGCAGATATCCAGATAAAACCTTTATCAAAAACAGAATAATTCCAATAATAAGAAGAATCTCTAAAACAACTTTTTTTGAATTCCTCTCAAGAAAATTCTGGAAATAAAATCCTATATCAGCCTTTATTAATTTTAGTCTATCTTCCTTATTCCAATTTTCTTTTATTGAATTAATACAATTCCTAAATAGATCTTTTGTCTCCAAAAACATATTTCTTTGTTCAACAGATGAGACTTTGCCTTTTGCAGTTTCCCATTCCTCTACTGATTGTTTAACAAATATTTTATCAACAATTGGGTAAATAATCCCCAAAGAAATCCCGCTAAATGTGGCATAAATCATCAAAACAATTATACCTGCTATTACATTAATCCAGACCTTTTTTAGATATTTAAGAATGCGGAAGAATAGTTTCATAAAATTGTATGAATTTGTTTACTTCAAATTGTATCCAATTGAAAATCTAAGAGAGTTTTGTGTAAAATCACTTTTGCACAAAACAGGATTAACATATTTACCTGTTTCTGCTAATTCTATATTTACCTTATTTACCTTACAATCCATAGATTCATAGCCGAGTTTACAGTATAATTTAGGAATAACCTCATATTCTAATGAAATACCAAAAGTATTTTTTGTATACTGATGCCCATATAAGAATTTTTCTGAGGGAAGAGTGTCAGGACGCGTATGATATTGATAATAGATGCTATCTTGAGCACCTTTGCGATAATGTGAATAATTTAAAGAAAATTTGAGATTATTATTCAATTGATAATCAATACCCAGATAAAGATTATCTGCATTTTGACCAGTCCAGTATCCCATAACATAACCATCTGAAGTTGCTTCATCAATTGGAAATTTATGAGTATACACCCACGGATTTAGATGTGTATATTCAATTCGGAAATCCAATCCTGGAATAAATGGTTCAACAAAATAGCTGCCCAGTTGATATGCAATCTGATTTCTCGCTTTATCTTTATCAAACATATTTGAAAGCTTTATTTCGTCAATAAGAAGTGAACCATACAGTTTACAAAAATCCGCAGGTATCCATTCAATATCTATGCCAATCTGCTCATTATCCTGGTCATTAGTATAATGTTGTGCAGACCAGAAAAGCATAATTGGAATAAAGTAAACTAATTCCGGGTCTCTCTCCCCATAATAGAGCATTTCACTAAATCCAAATTTTAGATTCTTTAAAGGGCTAATTTCCAGACGATGAGCTGCAACATACTTTTTCTTAAAGAATTTTCTATATAACCTTTCTCCATGTCCCCAATCTATACAATAGGATAAGCTATCATTAACAATATTGCTTTCCAACCAGCCGTGAAAATAAACAAATTTCAGCCAATTGCTGAATTCTGCTCGTAACATTATCTGCGGATAAGATGGGGGTTTATTGCTAATTGTTAAACTGCCTGTCTTGCCAATTCCCCAATAATTTGAAAATCTTCCAATAATCAAATCCGCATATTTAGTTGAAAATGCAACAGCGACATCAACTTCTTCATAATATACATTATTCTCATCAGTTATTTTTACTCCTATCCCTTGCTGAGGACAATCAATCTTTTCAATATCATATTTATTTCCCTGAGCTGCATTATTTACACCATAAAAATAAAATCCAATATTATCTCCGAGGTACCCATAAATTTCTCCACCGCCAGTTAATCTACGATAATTTTTATCAAAAAAACTGGTATCACTCTGATTGTAATTATATTGTATTTTAAAAAGCGGTTGAAAAGCAAGATAACTGTTCTTATGATAAAACTCATAAGGGAACTTCAAAGGATGCCATTTAGGTGGTTGCTTATCTTTGGATAATGAGATTTTTTCTTCTGTAAGGAGTTCAATACCCTCTTCTAAAATTTCAAGCAGTTTTTTATATTTTTCATCCATGAAATTTTTTTCATAAGAATACTCTTTTAGATATTCTGTTAATTTCTCTTCTTCATAAGAATACAGGTCTTTATACTTTCGTGAATTTAGAATTTCCATAAGGTATTCCAGAATCTCTTTTCTGCTCAAAGGTTTCATCCCAATAAAACATCTTCCAGTTAACCCTTTAATCTCCATCCTTTCAATAAATTCATATACATCACTATCAAGTGGGACAAAAACCACCTGCCCCAGAAGACTACTGAAAATAAATAAATTTAAAACCCCAAAAATCAGTATTTTTCTCATATTTCATTCCTTGAAAAAATTTTTGGTATTAATAAAATTCACATTTTTATTGTCAACTTAATTAAGGATTGTATAAATTTGTATTTATGGAGCATCCGATGAAAAAAAATTGATAAAATCTAATAAGATTCCTTACGAAGGGAATGTGTATACAAAAGATTGGTTTTAGGTTGGAATATAGCCACTAATTTACCCCGTGAAATACTGTAAATTTAAAATCCTTTCCTATTTATATTATAATTATATGAATTATTTCACGGGGCAGGCACTAACTAACATGAACAAAGACTTAATGTTATTTTGAAAAGTTAGTGATAGTTCGTGTTTACCCCGTAAAATAACAGAAGAAAAAAATGGGATTGGTGGACTAACGGACAAAATATTTCACGGGGTGAAGTTCGTGACTGGATACTAATTGGAGTAATATGAAAAGTAAAGTATATTTTATTGATTTTAAGACAAGTTTTACCAGAAATATCTTTGATAAATTATCTGATATTGCTGATAAATCTGGATTTTATAAGTTTTTCTGCGAGTATGATAAAATAGCGATAAAACTTCATTTTGGTGAATATGGAAATTTTGGAGTTGTTAATCCAAGATTTATCAGATTTTTTGTGGACAGAATCAAAGAGAAAGGCGGGAACCCATTTATCACTGATACAAACACCTTATATGCCGGTCACAGATGTAATAGTATAGACCACCTGAATTTAGCACTCCTTCATGGCTATAACCCGGAAGTTGTAAATGCTCCTCTTATTATTGCTGATGGGATATTGGGACAGAATGATGTGTCTGTTTTGATTAATAAGGAGTTGACCAAAACTGCTTATATTGCAAGTGATATTTATCATTGTGAGGCAATATTAGCTATTTCTCATTTAACAGGTCATATAGCAACTGGTTTTGGCGCAGCTATAAAAAATATCGGGATGGGTTGCGCTTCCAGTAAAGGGAAAATAGGAATGCACAGTAAATCCAAACCAAAGGTTAACAAAAAGCTTTGCACGGGCTGTGAACGATGCATTAAATGGTGTTTGGCAAAAGCTATTAGCATTATAGACGGGAAAGCTATTATTGATAAGAACAAATGCACAGGCTGCACTCAATGCATATCTGTATGCCCCAGTAAAGCAATTACTATTAACTGGGATGCTGAAACAGAAAGTTTAACCAAGAAGATTGCCGAGTATGCTTATGCAGTAATTTCAAATAAATCAGGAAAAATGTTTTTTGTTAATTTTTTGAATAATATTACAGCACTTTGTGATTGCGTACAGATACATGGAGAGAGATTAATTCCTGATATTGGAATACTTTTTTCTGATGATATTGTTGCTATTGATAAAGCCTCTATTGAACTTGTTAATGAAAAGGCAGGTGAAGACCTGTTTAAGTCATTATATCCAAAAATAGATTGGAGAAGACAGTTGCAATATGCAGAACAGTTGGGATTGGGGATAGAAGATTATGAGTTGATAAAGATTAATGGGGTGTAATAATTTTACCCCGTTAGATAAGTTATATCTTTAGATGGTCAAATATTTCATAAAGTTTACTATCTAACGGGGTTAACTATTACATCTGAAAGGACAAATAAGCATTTTACCCGTTCTCCGTAGTCCCGATTCAATCGGGACGAAGGGTGAACTTTGGCAGGCGGGCGAAACTTGAGTTAGAGTAATATAGAAATATACCTACTATGAAATTTTAAATAACAAATCACTGGTGTCGCGTTAAAGTGTCATTAAAACCTTATAACTTCTGCTATTTTGGGA
>JACNFI010000059.1 GCA_014384665.1 Candidatus Cloacimonadota bacterium | reverse complement strand
TGTTTTATGGGGGATAATTTTTGCAACTGGTGGTGCTGGATTTCTTTCAGCACAGGAAATTATCAGGATTGTTAAAAGGATTAAAATCTTGCAACTTCGTTTCATTCTATTCTGTAATCCTTGGTTAGTTCTTTCTATACGGTTGCCATTCATAGCAACCCATATCTACTTTTTCACCATAAATTCTTGGATTTCCATCTAAATCAACATCCCAATCTACAACATCGTTATTACCTTTATTAATACAAGGACTTTTACTTGCTAAATGATAATTTTCTGGAAGAACGAAGCAAGGTTTAGAGTAAATATTTCCTAAACTATATGGATTAACAGAAGGAATAGAATCCTGAGCACAGGAATAGGAGACAGTAATATTTATATTTTCTGGTTCAAAACCCTTTCCATTTCCCCAGATTATGCTGTTGATTATAGTTGTTGGAGTGTCAGTATCATAATTTATTCCAGAATTTTTGTTATCAGCAATTGTATTATTTACCATCACTCCGGAGCCATTCAAACAATAAATACCATCTCGTCTGTTTTGTATAATAAGATTGTTTATTATTGATGGGTAAGAATCATTATTAGAGAAGATACCATCCGATTTATTTTTCTCAATAATATTCCATCGGATAAGCGGTATGGAGCCATTAGCACACATTATTCCAACTTCATTTTCATAAATTGTGTTGTTTTCAAGAATGGGTGCAGCATTATCACAATATATTCCACACCAACCACAATCAGAGATAGTACAATTTTTAATAGTCGGAGATGTCCATTCACAATAAATTCCTGCATCATCAAAATCACCTGAACTTCTTATTATGATGCCATCTATTACATCTGAAGTATTTTGATGTGTGCAATTGAAAACAAACCCATTCCCTTTTCCATTGCATTCAATAATAGCATTAGCTTCTTCTACAATAGTTATAGTTAGATGCTTTTCATTACCGTCCCAAGTAAGATTTTTGTCGCCAGCATCTGCAAAGATTCCTTCAGTTAGAAAGAGTGTGTCCCCATCTGTGGCTTCATTTATTGCTTCCTGGATTGTTGAATATGTTAATGTGTCTAAAATTACACCAAAATTATCGGACTCAATCCAGTCAGAATCTTCTTCACAGGAGATTGCTGATAAAATTATTGTAATTATGATAATTATTTTTGTGATTATTTTCATACTTCTCCTTTCACTTCAATCTGTTATGTATAATATTAACCACAAAGTTCATTCACCCCGTTCGATATTCTCTATTTTAAATGTTTCTATGACCTGGGATAAAAATATCTAAGTGGATAAACTTCATTAGATATTATTAAACAAATTATTTAACGGGACAAGAAGAAAACAAAGGGCACAAAGAATTTTTTTATTTACTTAATGAGCCCACCATAAAAAGTCAGATTTGTAGAATAAGAAACCGTTGAAACGGTTATTATTTAGTTGTGTTTTTAGCAACCCACAACTTAAGTTGTGGGTTACTTGTAAGTTAGAAAACTGTAACTGTTTCAATCCCCAATTTAATTGGGGATTATGAAATTCAGAGGAAATTTCAGAATGTTTCACCTTAAATACCTTTTTATAGTAAACTCACTTAATGATTTTTTCAAAATTTTGTATTTCTCTAAACCTACTGGAGTCAGTTCAGTTTACCATTTTATTATTTTGCAGTTTCTCTCTTTTGCGATTTTGAGTGCTTTTTCGTAACCAGCATCTATATGACGGAAGATTCCAGTTGCAGGGTCATTTGTCAGAACCCGACGCAACCTTTTTTCAGCTTCTGGAGTTCCATCGGCTACTATCACCTGACCTGCATGCAAAGAATAACCGATGCCAACTCCTCCACCATGATGAAAACTAACCCAAGTTGCACCGGAGGCGACATTTACCATTGCATTTAAAATGGGCCAATCAGCAATTGCGTCGCTTCCGTCTTTCATTCCTTCGGTCTCGCGATTTGGCGAAGCAACACTTCCGCCATCAAGATGGTCTCTGCCAATTACAATCGGTGCCTTCACTTTTCCTTCTTTCACAAGATTATTGAAAAGCACTCCTGCTTTGTCCCGTTCCCTATATCCGAGCCAGCAAATTCTTGAAGGGAATCCTTGAAAAGCCACTTTTTTTTGCGCCATATTTATCCATCTTTTCAACCCTTTATCTTTAGGGAACAATTTAAGAATCTCTCTGTCAGTTACATAAATATCCTCAGGGTCGCCAGATAGAGCAACCCATCGGAAAGGTCCTTTGCCTTCACAGAAAAGAGGTCTGATAAAAAGCGGAACAAATCCCTTGAATTTGAATGCATCTTTATATCCAGCCGCAAATGCCTGGCCACGAAGATTGTTTCCATAATCAAAAGTAATTGCCCCTTTTTCTTGAAATTTCACCATCGTTTCGCAATGAATTTTCATCGATTCGTAAGATAATTTCTGATATTTTTCAGGATTTTGCTTTCGCAGTTTCAGTGCATCTTCAAAAGGAATCTGATGCGGGACATAGCCATTCAAAGCGTCGTGAGCAGAGGTCTGGTCTGTGAGTAAATCTGGGATTATACCTTTATCATAAATTTTTGGAAGGATATCAGCAGCATTTCCTAAAAGCCCGACAGAGACGGGCTTTCCTTTTTCTTTGGCATCAAGCACGATTTTCAAAGCTTCGTCCAGATTTTCTGACATCATATCAACATATTTTGTATCCAATCTTTTTTGAATTCTTTTTTTATCCACCTCAATAATCAAAGCAGTACCTTCATTAAATGTAGCTGCAAGTGGCTGTGCTCCGCCCATCCCACCAAGACCTGCTGTAAGAACAAATCTGCCTTTTAGTGTTCCTCCAAAATGCTGTCTGGCTGCTTCAGCAAAAGTTTCATAAGTTCCCTGTAAAATTCCCTGCGTTCCAATGTAAATCCACGAGCCAGCAGTCATCTGACCATACATTATAAGCCCTTTCTTATCCAATTCATTAAAATAATCCCAGTTTGCCCAATGTCCAACGAGATTAGAATTAGCAATCAAAACGCGCGGAGCATCTTTATGAGTTGTTACCACTCCAACTGGTTTGCCGGATTGAACTAGCAATGTTTCGTCCTCATCAAGATTTTTCAAAGCATCAAGAATCGCATAAAAACAGTCCCAGTTTCTTGCTGCTTTTCCAGTTCCGCCATAAACAATTAATTCTTCAGGAATCTCTGCCACATCTTCCTGAACATTATGCTGAATCATCCTGTAAGGTGCTTCTATCAGCCAGTTTTTGCAATGTAATTTCGTGCCAGTTGGCAAGTTAATTGGTTTGTATTTTCTCATTTTTTATCTCCCTTTTACCCACATTTCCGCAAAATAAACCATCTCAACATCCTCTAAATCCAGATTCAAGATTCGTCTTCCTAAAACCTCAAATTTTTGGGGATTATCACTTACAAAAAATTGATATTTGGCTTTGGAATTAGATTTTTCATAATTTTCAAAAAGATGAATACGCATTATTTCTTCAGCTACAGATTCAGCAGAATCTACAAGAGTAATTTCGTTTCCAATGACCTCTCTTATCATATTTTTCAAAACAGGATAATGAGTACATCCCAAAATCAGAGTATCAATATCTGAATTCATCAAATCTTTTAGATATTCTTCAATAACTTGTTTTGTAACTGAATGCTCAATCCAGTTTTCCTCAACCAGCGGAACAAAAAGAGGTGTGGGTTTACAAAAAATCTCACAATTTTCATTCAATCTTTTTATTGCTTTTTCATAAGCTCCACTTTTGATTGTTCCTTCAGTTCCGATGATTCCGATTCTCCTGTTTTTTGTGATTTCAACTGCTTTTCTTGCCCCGGGTTCAATAACGCCAATAATTGGCAAATCAAACTTTTTCTTCAACTCATACAGAGCATAAGCAGAAGATGTGTTGCACGCCACTATAAGCAGTTTAATATTCTGTCTCACCAGAAAAGAAGCATTTTCAAAAGAATAACGAATAATTGTGCTTTGAGATTTAGAGCCATAAGGCACGCGTGCTGTATCGCCAAAATAGACAATATCTTGAGCAGGGAGTTTGCGTCTAATAGCATCAAACACCGTCAAACCACCAACTCCTGAATCAAAGATTCCTATAGGGTTATTCATAATAATTTAATCCCATCAGGGGTTTTTAAAGTAAACTTATAATTAGAAAGATTTTTTTCTATAATTCGTGTCAACCCCGTGTAATAACGAAGCATTTTATATTACCATTTCAAACATAATTATTACACGGGGTCAAGTTTTAGATTGTAGATTTGCTATATGAAAAAAACTCCAGTTAAGCTATTCCATTGTACAAATTATTTACCAGCTCTCCACGAATGTTGTATATCTTTACCTCAGCTTGTGATGTTTTAGGAGATATAAAATTTAATTTGTGCTTATCTTCATATTATCTCCTAACAGGTTAAATGCAAAGCTGCTACTATTCTTTTCTTTGAATCTAAATGTTTGTTAAATTTTCTTACAATATTTTCAGTTTTATCAATTATTATTTCAATTTGATTATTCTTACAATATTCAATAACTTCCTTTGCAACTTTCATTAAGCCAAATTTACCTGTTCCAATAAATAAAATATCTGGTTTTTCACTCACAATTTTTTCTATATCTTCAATGGTAAGCAGATGTGATTGTAGTCGCCACCAGTTACTTTCTACATAAACTGGAAAAATAATTACATCATGAGTATAATCTTTTCCTTCAATATTAATTTTACCAAATTGATATTTATCTATTTTCATCTGAAAATCCTTTTTTTGCCACGAACCACACGAACTAACACGAACAATATTTTATTCATAAAATTAAACTATTTTAAATCCTTAATAATTTTCATGCTCCTTTGTGTCCCGAGTTTCTTTCGGGACATGTAGGTTTCATATGAAAATCTTTTCACCACAAAGGCACAATCCCCGCGTCCGTGGGGACACAAATGTAAATGTAAAACTTACGAATTACAAGTACATTGAAACGATCCTAACACCATTTTTAATGGTGTTTTAATAAACAGGATTACAAATCCTGTTAGGAACAATTGGAATCTGTGCATTCCGTCCCTCAATTTTCATATCAATATTTTAAACCATTGATTCTATATTTAATAATACCTGCTGGAGCTTTAACCTCAATTTCATCATTAAGTTTTTTCCCCAATAAGGCTTTAGCGATAGGTGCATTACAAGAAATTTTTCTAACTCCGTTTAGAGATTTGTCTCTAACGGGGCTAATGTTATCTTCTTTTCTTGTTTCATCTTCGCCTACAATTTTGTAGATAACAATTTTTTTTCTATTTAGGTCAAGCAATTTTACTTTAGCACCAAACCTTACTTCATTTTTATTAATTATATCTGTATTTATGACTTTTAGTTTAGCAATTTTTTGTTGAAACCTTGAAATATCTGTTTCTATAAATCGTTGCTTTTCTTTTGCAGCATGATATTCAGCATTTTCACTTAAATCGCCAAATTGTCGTGCTAATGCAATTTGTTTAATTACCGCTGGCCTTTCTTTTTGAATTAGATGTTGTAATTTCATCTTTAGTTTTTCAAGACCTTCTTTTGAAATATATTCTTGTGTCATTATTAAACTTTTTATAGGATAACCTAATCTGGACAAGCCCCCAGTTAAATAGAAAAGAAAATTTAACCCCAGTGAAATAAATAAAGATTTCACAGGGCAGGCAGGGCAGGCAGAACTAAAAGGGAGAATATTAGTCAATCATAAAACAAAGAATTTCAAAATCCTAATCCCCGATTAAATCGGGGATAAAATGACAAAGCCCAAATGTCTAATCGTTCATAATTCATCACAACTCCACTATTTATCAAGCCTGTTTACCTCAGGCAGGTAAGATTTTTCAGTATCCATTTTTTCATTTTTAGTCATTTGAAATTTTATTAGTCCCGACTCGTCGGGAGATATTTGTCATTTAATCAAAAAATTTCACGACAACTTGTTGGTAAGTTTCATTTTTTAAGTGCCTGATCTACCTATGAATTTTCCTTTTTTTTCATTTTACTAATATTTTTCCTGGCTATAGTCGCTGCCTTTTTAATTCTAATATTTCCACTTT
>JACNFI010000058.1 GCA_014384665.1 Candidatus Cloacimonadota bacterium | reverse complement strand
ACCACTCGATCCTATTCACAACAATTTATATGTAAAAATAAATTTACTTGAATAAACCTCTCTGTCCTCATCCCGGGATAGTGAGGTATGTTGATGTGAACATTGAATAAGGAAAAGAAATGCGCAGAAGTATCGATAGAAGCTGGAGTTGAGGGAGTAGCGTATTTAAATTTATAGAATATTACAGTTTGAAGAGGATGAAATGAAGAAATTAATTGCGATAGTATTTGCAATACTTTCTATCAGTAATTTATATTCTGAAGAAAGTTGGCAGGAACAAAATATCTCCAACTTAAATTATCTCAAACCTGTAATTATATCTAAAGATGATAACCATATGAATGGTTATTATTATAATCAATCAACAAAAAATAATAGTATTACATTAACAGAACCGATTAAGAGACCCAAAGATTGTTTCTTTTTTGCCCTTGATACTATTGTGATTCCTGGAATCCAAATTGGTTTCGGAAGTATTAAGTATGATTCTACATCAACCAAGGAAAAAATTTTTGTTGTTCATGCGAATACTATGCTCAGAGTAAGTACTCTTGGTATATTTACAAAAGTAAATACATTTATAGCATCTGACAGGACAGGATTTTACACGAGCTATAATATTGGAATTGACTATATTCTTGTTGTTGGTGTTGGACCAGGTGGAAGTGATGTACATTCGCAAGAATTCTTATTTCCATACTTTTCTTTTGGTCTTGGTTATAGTTTGAATATTGGGCGAAGTTCATTTCTAAGATTGTCGGGTGATATTGGACTAAAAGCGATTCTTGCAAGTGTAACACTATCATTTGTTTTTTAAAAGGAGAAAAAAAATGAAAAAAATAATCATTCTAATCATAGTATTATTGATTTGTGCAAATTTACAGGCACAAAAATATTGTTCAAATATTCATAAATATTTATTTGAGGAAGGTGTCAAATTCCTTGAATTTTATAAAACCTATGAAGAATATGAGGAATACAATAATGGAAATGAAAATCCAAGATATAATGAAATGAGAAATGGTTCAGCAGACGAAGATGAAGAAGATTGGATTTACGGATATGGTCCTGGTCCTAATGCTCCTTCAGTATATATTACAGGTGTTGGCGATTTATTCGAATGGTTTATTGAGAATGAGCTACAAAGTATTACACATTTCTGGAATGCTGATAATTTTGATGTCCATGAAACGAATGGACATAATATAATCTCGGGATATTCATTTGGAGATGAATTCATTGTACATAATATCCCCAGTGCAGTTACAAAAGCATATGTAACTCTATTTGGTCATAATCATAAAGTTCATTACAAATACCAGGGATATGATGCATGGTCGAATGCTCAACAAGAATTTACTCTAGTCAATGGTGGATCGGTATGGCTTTGGTCTCTGGGGGGTGTATTCGCGACTTCGATTGAATCAATTTGTGATTTTCTCAACAACCAAAATGTTTACATTGTTGCTTTCTACAATTCACAAGGTCAGCTAACATACTATGATACACCATATTATATTCATTTGGGTGATGCTATGTGGGATCACTTTAGATCACAATTTCCTTATTGGGAATATTCCTATCTTGGAAGAATAATACACTTAATTGCTGATATGGCTGTTCCGTCTCATACCCATAATGATGGTCATGCACCAGAACCTGCCTGGGTAGGTGGGCCGACATGGGATTATGGCAACTGTGATCAATATGAGGGTTGGGACTTTACAGATAATGGTTGGCCAAGCCCAACAGGTTATGGTGGATATTTACGGAATAATTTAGATAACGTTTATTGGAATGCCGATCTAGCTTTTCAGGAATTTTCTGATCTTATACCAACACCCTCAGATTATGATGATCCAGACTTTCTTTTTGATTTATTTTATTCAATAAATCAGGTTACAGATATGTTTGCAAGTGATGATATTGATGGAGATTTCGATTATCATTCCGATCATCCATTCAATGATTATCCTCTTATTTTAGAGATGAAAGATATATTTGAAAATGATGTTTTGCCTAATTATCCAAATATTCAAAATGACCATGAGATCACAAATACAGGAGAAAGAGAAGCGATTAGAGACCTCTGTATTCCTACTGCCATTAGAGGAATTGCAACCTTCCTGGAAGGGTATGCACAAATAAATAATTTTACTTCAACATCTATTAATTATAGACCTTTGGTTGGTCATGTTGATATTAACGGCGGATCCGGTAATACTACTGATGTTTTAGTTACTTTTGATAAACAAGGTTCAAGTGAGGATTTCACTATACATCCTGACGCTGATGGTAATTTATCAATTACTTTATTCTCAAACCAATTTGGCAATTACGATATAATCTATACTCTTGATAACTATGAAACAGTTACACTAGAGGATATTGAAATTGATGGTAATGAAGAAACTCTTTATTTACCTGAGGTTATTTTACAACCTCTCTGTAATGTATCTGGACACATAACACTTTCCGGTGGTGGAGAGAATGCTCGTCCTGTTACTAATGTTGTAATACAAGCAGATAATTACACGACAAACCCTGATGATAATGGATTTTATTCATTCGATATTCCATTAGGAATTTATGATGTTTGTGCACTCGTTCCGGGATACAATATTGGATTAGAAGAAGGTATTGAAGTTACGATATCTAATACTACAATTGTTGATTTCAATTTAAATTATAATGGCTACATCATTGTGAGTCAGGATAATATTGCACATTTCACAAACCCCTCCGATGGTACTGTAGAAGCTCTTAATAATGAAACAGTTATAATTGACGAAGGATACTATAATGATTACCTGTTATTTTATCCGCTTACTTCTTCAGTTAATGTTACCGTGAGAGGAATCAGCCAGTCACATCCTGAAAATACTGTTATTGCTGGTGATATTTTGATTCTCTGTTGTGAAGAAATAAACATGGACATTAGATATCTTACTTTTGATGGTGAAAATTCCAATGAAACTTTATTTAGCTCCTCGGGCCTTCCTGAATATGGAGAGGGTACTATAAACCTACAGGGAAATATTATAAAAAGGTATACAAGACATGGAATAGAAATACCTGATGAGTGCCCGTTTTATTTTGAGATCAAAGACAACATAATAGAAGATTGTAATGTTGATGTATATACTCAGGTAAATGGAGCCGGCATATCGTGCGAGAGTTCTGCATTGATACTGAACAACATCATTCGAAATAATACTATAGCCTACAGTGGTGCTCCTTCTATAAGCCATGGAGGAGGGATATATGCAAGTACTGTAGGTGACATGAGTGATCATATTATCATTTCAATCAACCAGATATATGGTAACAGTGCATATGAGGGAGGTGCTATATACTGTGAGGGAGATGGTAAGATTGAAATTACCGGTAATCACATCTATGAGAATACGGTATCAAATTATAATGTAGATTCCGGAGAATGTGTTGGCATATATTCAGAAGATTATTATGGAGAGCTCACAATAGGATTCAATTGTCTATATCATAATATCGAAAACTTTAGTAACTATGTCGTTTGTTTGGATGACAACCAAAATACGCTTATCAATAATAATACAATAGCGTGCAATGATGAATTGGTAGGTATAAGAGCGGATGGTGGATCAGTTACATTATTGAACAATATTATTACTGAGAATGAATGTGGTATCAGCACGTATGGCTGTAATGAAACTATCGAGTATTGTAATGTGGTTGATAATGGAACAAATTACTTTAATTGCTATGCTGGTGATGGCTGCATTTCCGAACCCCCGCTCTTTGCAGATCCCGGTAACGACGACTATTCCCTCCAATGGAACGCCGACAACTTCTCCCCATGTATCGACACCGGTGATCCGGATGAGCAATACAACGATGATGATGGGACCCCCTCAGATATGGGAGCTATTCCGGCAATTGCCCACGATTACTTTGTTAACCAGTATGATGGTGAAGTGTTCGATAGAATAGAGTGGATATCCTTCCCTGCACTGAATAGAACTACTGATAATTGGATGTATGCAGATAGTGTTCTCTTTAGACAAGAATTATTAAACTTTAATACTACTCAATCCGATGACATCCTCGATCATGTGCTGTATGAAAATGTAGAAAAGATTTATTTTTATGATGAATCTTGGCAAAACAATTTACCCCCTGATGGTGATTTTCATAGTGAACAGGGCTATAAATTTGTGCTTCAAGAAGGATACGATGACATACCAATGAAGGGAATTTCCGGAACATGGGAAAATGAAAGCACACCGATCCAACTCTTTGCAAACAAGGAAAACTGGGTAGGATGCTTCCTTAATGAATCTGCCTATTTAGAAGACGCCTTTGAATCTATCTCGGATGAATGGACATCAATAAAGTCTGAGCACTGGGCAGTTAGCCGTCAATCGAGCGAACCAACGCCACATATAAGAGGAACGGTAAATCCGGGAGAATTATACATTATCAGAGTAGAAAACGATTGTGAACTCATCTGGAACAATTCTGGCAATGGTGTTGAACCATACATAAGAGAAAAGACCCAGTACTTCACCTATGAAGAGACTGTCGATTACATGCCCATTACTGTAGATACCGTATATTCCGATACGACCGTGACAGAGATAGCTGTTTATAGCGATGATCAATGTGTTGGCGCAAGCAAGGTGTCAGATGGTTACCCTGTTCAAATCCTTGCTTACACTCCTCAATCCTTGAAGAATGGTAATACCGGACTGGAGTTCATGCTTTTATATGAAGGACAAAAGAAGGTTTCTCCAAAATCTATACCATATATAATGTACAGCAAAGAATCACAGGCATTTATTGCTCAACCTCTGTACTATGATCGTAAAGCTTTTGCACGGGTGCAGCTCAACACGGATGAGCCATCTTATACTCAGCAAATAACACTGATGCAGAATTTCCCCAATCCTGTGATAACAAACACAACACAGATTAATTTCATGCCTGAACAAAAAGCCCAACACACAGAATTGAATATCTATAATCTAAAAGGACAGCTGATACGCACTATTGATTGTGACGGAATTATCTCCTCCGGAACTAAGAACGGATATTACACACTCACATGGGATTGCTGCGACGGGTATGGAAGAGACGTTAAGAACGGTATCTATTTCTACAAACTTACCTCAGGTGAAAAAAGTACCGTTAATAAAATGTTAATTATGAAATAGTAATAAAATTGATCCCCTTCCCTCCCCCTCTCTATTTTTGGAGAGGGGGAACGGGGGTGAGGTAAATATGAAACACTTTTTTCTCTTTTGCATAATTTTATTACTACTCCCCCTTTCTTCAATCTGGTCAGCAACCATCATCATCGATATCAACGGCTCGGGTGATTACATAACAATACAAGAAGGCATCGATAATGCATCAGATGGTGATATAGTCCTTGTATATCCCGGGACCTATTATGAGAATATAGATTATATAGGAAAGAATATTACTGTTGCAAGTAAGTATTACACCACTGGAGATGATGCCTATATAGACAGTACAAAAGTAGATGGAAATCATAGTGGAAGTTGTGTGTTAGTTAATACAGAAGAATTTAATGCTGCATTATCAGGTTTTACTCTCCAAAATGGAAATGGCTATTATGCAAATGATATTCATTTTGGAGGTGGAATAAATATACATGATGCTTCATTGATAATTGAGAAATGTGAAATAAAAAATAATAGAGCTGGTATGGGTGGAGGAATATATGTTGGAGTATCACCAAACACAACAATAAGTGGCACAATCATAAATAACAATTTTTCTTCTATACAAGGAGGCGGTATTTGTAAGCAAAATGATACAGAAGTATATTTTTCACAACAAGACCGATGTAATATTTATATGAACTACTCACCAATGGGAAGTGATATTTATAATCATGAAGGAGATATGACAGTATTTGTCGACACATTTACAGTGCATGAACCGGATAAATTTTATGTTTATTCTAAAAATGATAGCGTCACAATGAATATATTGAATCATAAAATCGAGCCAATCAATCAGAATGTGTATGTATCCCCTGTTGGAGATAATGCAAACAGTGGTTTGAGTCCGGATGAAGCATTGAAGAATATCTATCATGCACTCATTATGGTAAAATCAGACAGCACGCATCCAAATA
>JACNFI010000057.1 GCA_014384665.1 Candidatus Cloacimonadota bacterium | reverse complement strand
GATTTACTCGGGGTGAACTTTTCGCATATACTAATATGCTGAAAGTTCGTCGCTTCGCTCCTCGTTTCAGCACTCCGTTTTTGCTCGGTATTATATATTTGGCACAGATGCAAACAGTTTTATGCCCCCAGTAATAAATCATTGCATAAATCACAAGCGAATATAGAAAGAATGATGCATATTATAAACGAGGTCTAACTGTTGCGGTTGTGCGACTCGCTACATTTTACGGCAATCCCCGCATCCGCGGGGATAAACGATACCCTATCTATTAAGAAATTTGGCATTATGCGCATCCCTCATATAATTACTTATTCTGGAAATTCTTGACATTTAACATAAACAACAAAAGAAAAGCAAAAAAGAATTGGAGGCATTATGTCTATTTCCATTGCACCAGATGGCAGAGAGTTTGCTTTTCCAACACCTGAACAGAACCGGGAGGAAATCAAGAAATTACAAAAAATTACTGAAGAACAGAGAAAATTAGGCAGAAAAATCGTAGTAGTTCAGGGAATGGGATTTGTCGGTTCAGTAATGGCAACAGTTGTTGCTGATGCAGAAGATAAAAATGGAAATCCTTACTATTTTGTTCACGGGCACGACCTTGTCTCTCGGCGTTCATTCTGGAAAATCCCGGTCATAAATAATGGCGAATCACCAATCCAGGCAGAAGACCCTGAAATTTCTAAAATATTTCCTCGTGTGGTCAAAGAGAAGAAAACTTTGCGTGCTACCTGGAATGAATTTGCCTATAAATTAGCAGATGTTATAGTAGTAGATATTCAATTAGATGCCATAAAACCTGATTTTGGCAGAGCATCTACAGGATATTGTAATTTGTCTGCGTTCAGAGAAGGAATGCGCACAATTGGCAGAAGTATTTCTCCTGAATGTTTGGTTTTAATTGAGACCACTGTGCCACCAGGAACTTGCGAAAAAGTGGTAAAGCCCATCATAGAAAAAGAATTTAAGAAAAGAGGAATTGATACTACAAAAAATCCACCACTTATCGCTCATTCGTACGAACGGGTGATGCCTGGTAGAAATTATGTCAGTTCAATTCGCAATTTTTGTCGGACTTTTTCAGGAATTGATAAAAAAAGCGAGGAATTGGCAAGGGAATTTTTGAGTATTGTTTTAGACATTCAAAATCACCCACTTTACTGTCTTGAGAACACAAATGCATCTGAACTTGCAAAGGTTC
Organism: Candidatus Cloacimonadota bacterium; assembly: GCA_014384665.1. Taxonomy (GTDB): domain Bacteria; phylum Cloacimonadota; class Cloacimonadia; order JGIOTU-2; family JGIOTU-2; genus JACNFI01. Next base: position 4,947 of record JACNFI010000057.1, on the reverse strand, counting down.
TGGAGAATTCATATCGTGCCACAAACATTGCATTGATGCTGGAATGGGCAAAAATGGCTGAAAAAATCGGGGTAAATCTTTTTGAGGTTATAAAATCAATCAAAGTGAGAAAAGGGACTCACGACAATATGCTAAAACCGAGTTTAGGTGTTGGCGGATATTGTCTTACAAAAGACCCTGTGCTTGCAAATTGGTCTGCCGAAGCGTTGTTTGACCTGGATGAAAAACTTCCAATGGCAATACATTCCGTGAATATCAATGACACAATGGCTTTGCATACGGTTGAATTGATTGAGGAAGTTTTTCCTAACCTGACTGACAAACGAGTGGCTATTTTAGGTGTTTCATATCTTGGTGATGTTGCAGATACACGGCATTCGCCATCAAAACTTCTATGGGAAGAATTGATGGAAAAAGATGCTGTTATTTCAGTTCATGACCCTTTGGTGAAAATTTGGCCTGAGGTTGGAAATATGCGAGTGAAGAAGGATATAAAAACAGTTTTAAGTGATACTGAGATAGTAATTTTCGCTGTGGGGCATAAATCTTATCTTGATTTAGAACCAGAAGAAGTTGTTCCTTTATGCGGAAAACCACCTTTGATTATTGATTGCTCAAACTTCATTTCTGATAAAAAAATAATTAAATATCTGAAGTTGGGCTGTGAAGTCAAAGGTGTTGGCAAGGGACACATAGAAAGATTAAAGGTAAAAGGTAAAAGGTAAAGGTAAAAGGTAAAAGGTAAAAGGAAAAATGTGAAAAAAGTTGGCATATAAAGGAAATAAGGAAATAGTGGATATAAGGGTATAAGCGAGACAGTGGCAGAAACATTAAAAACAGTGGGCAGTTGGCAAGTTATTAAGGAGTTCACTTTATTGTAGACATTTTCACATAAAGAATAAACGACTACTCAACTGTCATTCCCGCGATCCCCGATCAAATCGGGGAGGGAATCCAGTGTCTACTATTAAACGGTCAAATTAATAAGTGAATATAAAAGAAAATATATCAGTGTTCATCAGTGTTTTCAGTGGTTAATAAAAGATCAAAATGAACCGTATAACAAACCATCCGATTTTAGAAGTTGAGAAGAAAAAAAAAATCCCTTTTTACTGGAATGGCACAAAACTATTTGCTCATTCAGACGAGATGATTGCCTCTGCTCTGATTGCTAACAATATTCATATTTTTGGTCACCACCAAAAAGATAAAAGCCCACAGGGAATATTCTGTGCAAATGGACAATGTGCTCAATGCAATGTTATTGCAAACGGTCTTCCAGTAAAGTCGTGTATGATTCCCGTGCAAGAAAATATGATTGTGCAAAGTTGTGAGGGAATTCCAGCATTGCCAGATGTAGAAGAGAGACCAGGATTTGAACCTGTTGAAGAAGTTGAAACAGAAGTCTTGATTATCGGAGGAGGACCTTCGGGACTTTCCTCAGCAATTGAATTGTGCAAGTATAATGTTTCATTGATTTTAGTTGACGATAAGCAAGAATTGGGCGGAAAACTTGTTTTGCAAACCCATAAATTTTTTGGCTCAATAGAGGACTGCTATGCTGGCACTCGGGGAATAGATATTGCAAAAATTTTGGCAAAAGAATTGAGAGATTATTCATCTGCAAAAATTTGGCCAAACAGCATTGCTCTTTTTGTTTTCAGCGATAAAAAGGTTGGAATTTTACGAGATAACAAATACATTTTGGTTAAGCCAAAAATCATTCTGAATGCTGCTGGAGCAAGGGAAAAGATGCTTGCATTTCCTGGAAATACACTTCCTGGGGTTTATGGTGCTGGTGCTTTTCAAACACTTGTTAATCGGGATTTGGTGTTGCCATCTGAAAGAATTTTTATAATTGGTGGAGGAAATGTTGGTCTGATTGCTGGTTATCACGCACTTCAAGCAGGAATTGCAGTTGTTGGAGTTGCAGAAGTTTTGCCACAATGCGGAGGATATAAGGTTCATCAGGATAAACTGAAGCGATTGGGAGTTCCGATATATACATCTTATACAATACTTTCCGCAAATGGAAAGGACAGAGTTGACTCAGTTACTATCGCTCAGGTTGATGAAAATTTCAAACACATTTTGGGAACTGAAAAAACTATTGCTTGCGATACCATCCTCATCGCAGCTGGATTGAATTCCATAAATGAATTTCAAAAAGAAGCTAAAGAGGCAAATATGATAGTGTATTCAACTGGCGATGCTGATGAGATTGCAGAAGCATCCTCAGCAATGTTTAATGGGAGAATTGCTGGTTTGAAAATTGCAAGAGAGTTGGGAAAAAGCAAGGAAAAAATTCCAAAAGAATGGAGTCAAAAAGCAGAAATTTTGAAAAGTCCTCCTGGGAAAATTCATCCGTATAAAATTCCTGAACAGGAAACGGGCGTTTTCCCTGTATTGCACTGCATTCAAGAAATTCCTTGTAATCCCTGCATTTCAGTTTGTCCATTGGATTTAATAAAGATTGAAAATGACAATTTATTGGGTATACCAAAATTTGAAGGCGAATGCACTGGCTGTGGAAAATGTTTAACAATATGTCCCGCACTTGCCATTACTTTAGTTGACTTTCGCAAAGATAAGGAATGTCCAATAGTTTCAATTCCGTATGAGGTTCAGAATTTTCCCATAGAAATAAGACAAAAGATTAAAGTCGTTGATATAGACGGTAATTTATTAGATAATCTTGAAGTCGTAAAAATCCAGAATACAAAAACAAAAACCCAGATTATTCAACTCAAAGCACCAAAAGCCATTGCAAAAAGAATTGCAGGAATCAGAATTCAAGATGAGGATGTTTCAAAACCTTTGCCAGAGCCAATAATTCCTAAAATTGATGATGATGTCATTATCTGCCGATGTGAGCGAGTTACTGCTGGAGAAATTCGCAAATGGATAAGAAGAGGTGTTACAGATATGAATCAACTTAAAGGAATTACTCGTGCTGGAATGGGCGCTTGTGGGTCAAAAACCTGTGAGAACCTGATTTTGCGAATTTATCAAGAAGAAGGATATGAGCCAAAAGCAATTATCAGAAACACAAAACGTCCACTTTTTATAGAAGTGCCGTTTGGAGCATTTGGGGGTTTTGAAACCCTTACGGATGGTTGAAGAATGAAACCTCCGTAATGGTGAATACTCTTATTAACCATTTGGTCAATGACATCCGAGTAAAAGTCCTCTTAATCTTACTGTGAGATTCTAATATGAAACATACATGTCCCCGATTTATCGGGGACGCAAGGGAGCATGAAAGTAACACACCCCTAATTCTCCTCTGGAGAATTTTCCCCTCTTATTAGAGGGGAATTCCCAAAAATCCCCTCTTGAGAGGGGTGGATGTCCCGATTAATCGGGACAGACGGGGTGTGTAATCTGTGTAGCTATTTTCAGATGAAACACTCATGCCGATATTTCGGCACAAAGGAGTATGAAAATTGAGGGACGGAATGCACAGCACAGATTCCAATTGATCCCAACAGGATTTGCAATCCTGTTTATTTCAACTTTGAAATCTTTATTTGAGAATAATAAACACCATTACAAATGGTGTTAGATCGTTTATTTGAAAGTTATTTACATATGAAAAAGAATTATGATGTAATTATCATTGGCGCTGGTTCAGTTGGTGTTCCGATAGCACTATCCCTGGCTGAAGAAAAATTCAGTATTTTGGTTTTAGAAAAGCTTCCTTCACCCGGTCAGGGACAAAATAAAAAAGCAATCGGAGGAATTCGTGCAACGCATTCTGATAAGGCAAAGATACATATTTCATTAGAATCAATTGAAATTTTTTCCACCTGGAAAGAGAAATACGGCGATGATATTGAATGGCAATCAAATGGATATTCATTTCCTGCGTATACCTCTGAAGATGAAAAGATGTTGAAAGACCTTCTGAAAATCCAGAAAAGTTTTGGATTGAACATTGACTGGATTTCACCAAGGGAATATTTAAAATTAGTCCCTGGAATTTGCAAACAAGGACTTCGTGGTTCAACCTATTCCCCTGAAGATGGCAGTGCTTCGCCACTTCTTGCCTTGAATTCATTTTATTTCAAAAGCAAAGAATTTGGAGCAGAGTATCATTTTAATGAAAAAATTGTTGATATAAAAACGCATAATGGTTCAATAAATGGAATAAAAACAAATAGGGAAGAATACAATTGCAAAATTTTGGTAAATGCAGCTGGAAACAATGCAAGCGAAATCGGTAAGATGCTTGGAATTGAAATTCCTGTTCAGCCGGATAGTCACGAAGGGGGAATTACTGAGCCGGTCAAACCATTTTTCAAACCAATGGTTGTGGATTTGCGACCGGGTTTGGATTCACAAAATTACTATTTTTATCAAAATCCTCAAGGACAAATATTTTTTTGTATCACACCAGAACCACCTATTGAAGGCACGGACAGCCGTTCTACTTCTCTTTTCCTACCTCAGATTTCCAGAAGATTAATAGACCTGTTTCCAAAATTGAAAAACATAAAAATCAGACGAACCTGGCGAGGACAATATCCAGCAACTCCAGATGGCTTCCCAATCATCGGAAAAACCAAGATAGATGATTTTATTCTTGCTGTTGGGACATGCGGTCAGGGATTTATGCTTGGTCCTGGAATTGGAAAATTAGTTGCCAGATTGCTGACAAACAAACTCACTGAGGATGATGAAAAGAATTTAGACTCTTTAAGTTTGTATCGGAATTTTGTTGGAGAAGAAAAGTTTAAATAGGCCTAAATTTATCGTAATAAAACCATTTTTCTCACAATTTCATTCTTTCCAACTAATAATTTGCAGAAATAAATACCATTTAGAAGTTGCTTGTCATTCTCATCTTTTCCATCCCATTCAATCACATTAATTTTGAATTTTGAATTTTGAATTTTGAATTGTTTTACCAGTTGTCCTTTGATGTTATAAATTTTAATTCGTGCC
>JACNFI010000056.1 GCA_014384665.1 Candidatus Cloacimonadota bacterium | reverse complement strand
TAAACAATCCAGATGAAATAGAAATAGAGGGAATCAATATAACTATAACATTTGATGAAACTGTATTAGATGCCACAGGAGCAACATTAGAAGGTGGAGTATTAGAAGATTGGGATTATGGATTCTTTGCAAATACTGAGGTAGATGGAGAAATTAGGCTTGTATTTTATGCTCAAGGAGATTTATACACTGGTGATGGAATAATAGCCTATCTTGAATTTGATGTTGTAGGAGAAGAAGGAACTTCCTCAGATCTGGCATTTACCTTTGGAGAGGTAAATGAAACTCCAGCTGCTCTAGATGATGGATATTTTACCGTAGTTCCATGTACCTTTGATATTTCTGGATTTATCGGCTACTATGATGGTCTTGCTCCTGTTCCAAATGTAGATGTGAATATTACTGGAGATTTATTATTTTATACTGCAACGACAGATGAATTTGGAGAATACTTGTTTGAACCTATTCCAGAAGGTTTTTTTGAATCAGGATCAGAGCCATATACTGGCCCTGTCGTATTAAGTGGACTGGATGCTTCCAGAATAGCAAGGTTTTCTGTAGGCTTATATTCATTTAATTGTATGCAATGGATAGCATCAGATGTTTCTTTGAACGGTTTTACAAGTGGAATGGATGCTTCTAGAGTAGCAAGAAACTCTGTCGGTCTAATAGATGCAATGAATCCTGAAGATATTGAATGGGTATTTCCTGTAGAATTGATTTTAGATTGTCCTGATTGGGAGCCAATAGTATATGAAAATACATATTACTATGCTCCATTAGAATCTGACCTGATAGACCAAGACTTCTTTGGCATAATACTGGGAGATGTATCAGGTAACTGGCCACCAGATAGTAGAGAGATACTTTCTTCTGAAGCATTTGAAGCAATTGAAATTGAGACAAACATAAACTCTACATTAAAAATTCCAATTGTAATAGAAGAAGCAAGACAGATAGAAGGTATTGATATTTGTATTTCATTTAATCCAGAAGTATTACAATTGACAGGATTAATTCTTGATGAAGGAATTCTTGATAAGAAAGATTATGCAACAGAAACTAATCTTAAAGATGGAAAAATGGTGATTTATGCTCTTAAAAATTTAATCGCAGAAAAAGGAACTGTTGTATTTATAGAGTTTGATATTATTGGTGCAGTTGGAAGCAAAACAGATGTTTACTTCACCAAGTTTGATGTTAATGAGACAGAAGCATCTGGTGGCTTTAAAGTAATAGATTCTGAAAGTAATGAAATAATTACACGAAGATTAGAAGTCAATGTAGTTCAATCTCTTCCAGATAAGTTTGCACTTTATTCAAACTATCCGAATCCGTTTAGTTCCAATACTCTTATTAGATATGATTTACCCAAAGATACTCATGTTACTATTCAGATTTATAATGTAAGAGGACAACTTGTAAAAGAGCTTGTTAATGGTGTTGAGTCAGCAGGTAGAAAGCAAATTGAATGGAATTCAAAAGCTATGTCTTCTGGTATTTACTTCTATAAATTATCAACCAAGGATAAGACATTTATCAAGAAGATGATTATAATCAAGAGATGAGTCAGATAAGCTAATCTTTTTGTAGATAATATTCCAAAGGGAAGAGGATTTAAAACCTCTTCCCTTTTTAAATTTACTAGCATACCAATTTTTATTATATCTTGACAATCAAAAGAGATATAAAGGAAATACACTTCAAAAAAAAGGATATAATCCGGGACTATGCCAACATTTTTTTCTGAAGCTCATACAACGGTGAATTTAGTATTGAACTATTTTCGTGAAGCGATTAATGGGCATATTCTCCTTGCAATAGGCATAGTTCTTATTGCAGGTTATATTCTTGGTAAATTAGCTGAAAAAGTAAAACTACCTGTTATTACAGGTTATATTATCGCAGGCATTCTTCTTGGAGAATCTATTGGTTCTGTTATAGAGATTAAAATGGTAAAATCCTTACGACCGATTACAGAAGTTGCTCTGGGATTGATTGCTCTTGTTATTGGTGGAGAATTTTCTAGAACAAAGTTAAGAGCCATTGGAAAAAATGTTGTTATTATTACTTTATTTCAAATTGGCGTTACATTCTTATTAGTAAGTTTTGCACTTATTCTTATTGGATTAAAGTTTGAATTTGCTATACTTTTAGGAACAATAGCCACAGCTACAGCTCCTGCGGCAACAGTTGCGGTTGTCCAGAGTTTGCGAGCACGTGGAAAATTCATTGACTATCTTTACGGCTTAGTTGCACTGGATGATGCAGGTTCTGTGCTTCTTTTTGCTATTGTTTTTGCTTTTGTTGGCACTGTAATCTCAAAAGCTAATGGACTTGCTACTTCTGGTGGAATTATGCTTGCTGGTGCATTTATGGAAATATTGCTCTCACTCATAATTGGTTTCATTGGTGGATACATCTTACATAAGGCAACCCATAAAAGACAAAATACAAGTGAAATTATGATAATCTCTTTGGGGGTTGTTTTTATTATTATTGGTTTTTCACATCCACTTCATCTTTCTCCACTTATAACCAACATGATGGTTGGAGCAACTCTGGTTAACTTCTCTACAAAGAATCAACGTATCTCACGGATATTAGAAACACTAACTCCGCCAATTTATGCCGCATTCTTTGCCATTGCAGGAACAGAATTGCAGTTAGGTATCTTTGCAAAACCACAAATTCTAATTCTCGGAATTATATTTGTAATTTTTAGAATGATTGGTAAATATTCCGGAGTATATTTAGGTGCAATCAGCAGTAAATCAGAATCAAATATAAAAAATTATCTTGGAATTTGTATGTTTCCGCAAGCCGGTGTTGCAATTGGTTTGGTTCTGATGATTCAGGCATCTCCTATTATCACAAATGCTACTCCTCAAATGCAAAATCTGGCAATAAATATGGTAAACATCATAATATTCTCGGTTTTCGTAAATGAACTCATTGGCCCTGTCCTCTCAAAATGGGCTATTATCAAAGGAGCAGAATTGACTGAATGAATTTAATTTTATAAGGTAAGAAAAATGAAAATATATGAAAAAATATCAAAAGAATGCTGCCTGGTAAATATATCCGCCAGGAAAAAAGAAGATGTCCTAAAAGAATTAATTCAACTTCTTAAAAAATCTCCTGTTTTAGACAAAATCAATGACCAAATAATTCTAAATTTATTATGGGAAAGAGAGAAACTTGGCAGCACGGGATTAGGTCATGGGATAGCAATACCACACTGTAAAATTGAAGGACTCAGGGAATTCGTTTTAGCAGTTGCTACATCTGAGAAAGGCGTTCAATTTGATGCACTTGATAATAAGAAAGTTCATATTTTCTTCCTTATGGTAGGACCAACTGATAAACCAAACGAGCATCTGCAATTATTGTCTGGCATCTCTCATCTATTGCGAGAACCAAAAATTAAAAATGAACTATTAAAGGCACAGACCGCAGAATCTCTCTATGAAACTGTGGTTATGGAAAGTAGCGAAGGGATAAAAAAGCCAGTAGTCGCTGAAAAACAGAAATTACTTATTATAACCCTTTATGAACAGAAATTTCTGGAAGATATTCTTGAGCTTTTCATAGAACTGGGCATAAAAGGTTCAACAGTTATTGATTCCATTGGAATGGGAGGGATTCTAACCAAAGTCCCCTTATTCGCAGATTTTATAAATTTTCTTGGACAGAATAAAAATTACAGTAAGACAATTTTAGCCATTGTAAGTGAATCTGAACTTTCTTCGGTTGTCAAAGGAATGGAAGAATTATTAGGAGATCTGGATAAACGAGGTGGTGCATCTATTCTCGCACTGGATGTGTTCCTGGCAAAAGGAACTATGGAATATATGTAATATGGTTAGAAGTTAGATGTTATAAGTTATGAATTGATTAGTGATTAAATAAATAAAAAAAAATGGATTCTGCAAAACAGGTCTATTCAGGTAAATTTAACCTATGTTTGTCATTCTGAGTGAAACGAAGAATCTCATAATTGCTAATATAAATGCGAGTTATAGATTCTTCACTGCGTTCAGAATGACACCTTTGGGTTTTGTTTCTCTATTTTGCAGATCTTATAATAAAAAAAAATAGAAAGGAGGCTATTATGCCTGACACCAAAACAAAAAAAGTTTCCATGTCTAATACAAAGAAAGAGATTTTGGAAGCGTATGAAAAACTTATTACAGAACTGAAAGAGAAAGAACAGTCAACATTAAATTCCAAAAAAGAAATGGAGGAGAAAAGAATGAGTAAGTTGGTGACAAAAGCAGATTCACTTTCTGCAGAAGGAGTTGTCAAAGAAACGAATAATCTGAAATTAGAGATTGGTAAGATTTTAGACACACTTGCAAATAAACTGGAAACAGAAGTACATCAATATGAAGAAATACAGAAGGCAATAGAGATTAAGAAAAATGAATTACAAGAAATTTATGAGATTGAGAAGGAATCAGCAACTCTGGCAGCTCTCATAGAAGCACAAAATCAGAAGAGAGCAGAATTTGAAAAAGAGATTGCTGAAAAAAAAGAAATTTTGATGAAGGAAATTGAAGCAACACGCGAACAATGGAATCTTGAAAAGGAAAAACATGAAAAAGAAATTAAAGAAAGAACTGCTGCTGAAATAGAACAAAAAAAACGAGAAAAAGAAGAATATGATTATGATTTTACAAGACAGAAACTAATTGCGAAAGATAAATTTGAAGATGAAAAAGCGAAACAAAAAAAGGAATTAACACAAATGAAAGAGACCTCTGAAAAAGAGATGGCAGAAAGAGAGAAAATAATTGCTGAAAAAGAAGCAGAATTTATTGAATTAAAAAAGAAAGTTGAAAACTTCCCGAAAGAGCTGGATGAATCGGTTAAAAAAGCTATCAAAGAAACAAAAGATAAGATTGACCTTGAATATAAATATCAATTTGAAATGAAAGCAAAAGATATTGAAGGTGAAAGAAATCTTTTAAATGCTCGGATTACTGCTTTTGAAAAACTAAACAAAGAACAAGCAGCGCAAATAGCTTCCCTTTCTGAAAAATTAGAAAAATCTTACGAAAAGTTCCAGAGTGTTGCAGAAAAGGCAATTGAAGGTGCTTCTAAATCAGAGCAAGTTAATGTTCAACAGTTATTGAAAGAAATGAATAGGCAAAAAAAGGAATAATTGTCTAACCCTTGCGAATGGTCCCCGATTCCTGAGCTCCCCGAGATTCCCAATTATCCCCGAGTAAATCGGGGAGGGAACGGGGGACAGGAACAGGCTTAATCGGGAATAGACCTTCGCAATGGTTAACATATTAGACCATTACGGAGGTCTCGCAAGCTCAACTCATGCCAGAGGCAGATCCTTCGGACATCCGTAAGTTCTAACCTTAAATCCATATCAAAATGATATATTAATATATCAAATTTATTAAAAATCGCATTTGCATAGGATAATATATTTTTGTAGGAATATCTATAAAATGCACTCCAGATGTAAATTAATAAATAATTATCTTTTTGGCACGAAAATTGCATAATAAATAAGTAAAGATAATAATGGAGGTGCCAAAATGAAAAGGTATTCAATATTAAAAATCTGGCGTAAGCGACTTACTTTGTATGGCTTTATTAGAAAAAATTAATTTAGCTTCTCCCAAGCTATAGAGCCGGCTCTTAAAATTAGCTAAGTCAATTATTAAGGTCAAAATGAATAACAAAATCAAATAAACAAAGTCCCGTTTTAACCCCGATATATCGGGGAATCAATCGGGAAAAGGAGTAACAATGAAAAAATTAACAATCATCGTAGGAACCTTGTTTCTGATGTCTACCTGTATCTTAGTTAGTAATCCCTTGTGGGCAAAAGAGACTTCCCACGAAGAGGTAGAACAAGGTTTCAAAGAAGTTGGAAAAGCAGTAGCAGAAAAAATGAGAGAGAAACAAACTGATACCGAAACTCCCTTTATGGGCGTTTATCTTGATGACCTTGACTTTGAAGATGCTTATGAAATGCACTATGATTATAATTATGGCGTGCTTTTAGATGGAGTTGTAAAAGGTGGTCCTGCTGATAAAGCTGGTTTGATGGAAGAGGATATTATTATGGAATTTGATGGAGTCAAAGCAAGATATGAAGACCGACTGCGAAGCCTGATCAAAAGCAAACATGTAGGTG
>JACNFI010000055.1 GCA_014384665.1 Candidatus Cloacimonadota bacterium | reverse complement strand
GTGGTAAATATAATGGAGCAACCTGTACAAGTTCTAATGCATGTAAAATAATAAACACATATTTGAATCAAGGGAAAGTTGTATTTTTTTCTCCTGATTATAATCTTGGTATCAATTCAGCGCGAATGCTAAAAATCCCTGAAAATCAAATTGTTATTGTTAAAGATGATCTTAGTCTTCTATGTAAAGGTTCAATCAAAAATGCCAGAATATTCCTATGGGATGGCTATTGTTATGTCCATAAAAAGTTTACTATTGAAGATGTAAGAAAACTTAGAGAAAAGTATCCAGATATACAAATTATTGTCCATCCTGAATGCGATGAAGAAGTAGTTTTGCAAAGCGATTTTGTGGGTTCAACACAAACTATTCTTAATACAATTAAAGATGCTCCTGAAGGTAGCTTTTGGGGAGTAGGCACAGAGTATCATTTTGTTGAAAGAATGGCTCAAAACTTTTCAAACAAAACAATCCTACCTTTAAAGTTGTCTTGTTGTGAAGATATGGGAAGAATCACATTTCAGAATGTTTATGAATCATTACAATCTATAGTGCAATATCCAGAAAAAAATAGGCTGCTATATGAAGTAACTGTTCCTATTGAATATTACACTAATGCGAAAAGAGCAATGCAAAACATGCTCTCAATTGTTGAGGATAATAAATGAGAAAAAAATTTGATGTTATAGTAATTGGGACTGGCATTGCTGGCCTTTCTGCATCTATTTTCTTAAAGGAAGCTGGCTTTGATGTTATCGCTCTAACCAAGGCAGAAGATATCCATGAAACGAATACAAATCGTTCACAAGGTGGTATCATTGGATGGAAAAAAGATGATAGCTCTGACGCTTTGATGAAAGATATTCTATCTGCCGGGAGTAATTATAATAATATCAAAGCAGTGAAGATTTTTGCTAAACAGGGTCCACAACTTGTGAATGATTTTTTTATTAATAAACTAAATGTTGATTTCAGTAAAGCATCACAAGGGGAATTAGATTATACTGAAGAGGCTGCTCATTCTACAAATCGTATTCTTCATTGCTCGGATTATACAGGTGAAAAACTTGAGAACTCTCTTATCCAATATGCAAAAAGGATTGGAGTGCAAATACTCACTTCCCATACTTCAATTGACCTTATAACCAATAATCATCACTCGCGAGATTACCAGGAATTGTATAAACCTCGAGAAGTTATGGGTGTTTATGTGCTGGATAATAAAAAAGGGACAGTCAGAACATTTCTGGCACATAAAGTAATTGTAGCTACAGGAGGGATTGGGAACCTGTATCAGCATACGACGAATCCTGTTTCTGCAACTGGTGATGGGATGAGCATGGCATATAGAAGTGGGGCAGATATTATTAATGCAGAACTAATACAATTCCACCCAACAGCACTTTATCATAAAGATATAAAGAGATTTCTTATTTCAGAATCATTGCGTGGAGAAGGTGCACGACTTATAGATCATCAAGGGAGACAGTTTATGAAAAATTATTCTTCGCAAAAAGACCTTGCTCCACGTGATATTGTTGCTCGAGCTATTTATACTGAGATGAAGAAAGCAGGTGTAGATTATATGCTTTTAGATTTGAAAAACTATTATAATGGTTCAGAGGAAATACCAAAAAGGTTCTCAAAGATATATAATACCTGTTTAAAAGGTGGAATAGATATTACAAAAGAACCAATCCCAATTGTTCCAGCTGCGCATTATTTCTGTGGTGGCATAAAGGTAGATGCTTGCGGAAGAACTTCATTGAAAAATTTATATGCAATTGGTGAAGTAAGCTGTACTGGATTACATGGAGCAAACCGATTAGCTTCTTCATCACTTGCAGAAGGATTACTTTGGGCAAAAAGAGCTTCTAATGATATTATAAGTAAGGGTGAAGAAATTGATGAAGAACGTTTTCAGTCCATTCCAAATTGGTCAACACCTAAAAAACAAATTGAATTCGATCCTCTTTTACTTGAACAGGATTTAAAAGCAATTCAACTGACAATGTGGAATTATGCTGGTATTATACGAACAAAAAGAGGACTTGAACGTGCTCGCTCTGACCTTAACTATTATGCGCATAGAATCTTCAAATTCTATCAAGATGCAAAGTTAAGTTGTAATATTATTGAATTGCGGAATGTAGTAGTTAATGCTTTGATAATTGTAAATGCTGCAACCCATAATAAAAAATCTATCGGGTGTCATTATATTGAAAATTCTCCCTTAATCTTGAAAAATTTATAATCTAACATAATGAAAGGGGCTTTATACTTTTTTGATTACAGAAATATAACTACGAATAATTTTCTTTAAGATTTTTCAAAACTGGAGAGTAAACACCCAGAAATATCCAGTTACGGGTTACGAGTTACGAGTTACGGGTTACGATTTATCTACCATAAACTTATGTGTCAGAAAAAAATGAAATTCCTATGCAATCCAGTTAATAAGCAATAAACATTTATTAAAATATGAATAAACTGAAGTAATATTTTGCAGAACTTATATTTTTTATGAAGCTTAATCTAAAATATAATTTTCTTACAATTTATAATCTTTTACTCAAAAAATTCGGTCCTCAAAACTGGTGGCCCGGAGATTCCAGAGAAGAGATAATTATTGGTGCAATTCTCACCCAAAACACAAATTGGAAGAATGTGGAGAAATCTATATCAAAGTTAAAGTCAAATAATCTGATTGATTTTTCTCATCTTGCCAAAATCAATGAACAGAAATTAGCAGAGATAATTCGCTCATCGGGATATTATAACCAGAAAGCCAGAAGATTAAAACTGGTTACAGATTTTTTTACCTCCCATCCTTTACAAGTACTTGATAATATTCCCACAACTCTTTTGAGAAAGGATTTAATGGCTATCAAAGGAATTGGTCCAGAAACCGCTGATTCTATTTTGCTCTATGCTTTTAACAGACCTGTTTTTGTTATTGATGCTTATACAGAAAGAATTTTCAACCGCCTGGGATTCTGGGATAAAGAAATGTCTTATAAAGATGCACAATCTTTACTTATGGAAAATCTTGAACCTGATGTAAAACTCTTCAATGAATTTCATGCGTTATTAGTAAAATTGGGCAAGGAATACTGTAAAAAAATACCTCAATGTTTCCAGTGTGAACTTCAAACAATGTGTGCTTATATTAAGTAACTCAAGTTTCGCACTTGGTAACTCTATTCTCTCGGTAACACGGATCCCCGCGTCCGCGGGGACTGTTCCGTCTGTATTATGAATCTCTGGTTCATAATATGGAGCAGAGCTCCTTCTGACAGACGCTTCAGAGAAGCGTGTTACAATTTTAATCCGCCTAAGATAAACGAAGATAAGGTAGGTAAACCCCATAGATAGCATTATCAACGGGGTTCTCCTGCTCGCTATTTCAGGGTAACACGGATCCCCGCGTCCGCGGGGACTGTTTCGCCTGCCACCTGCGAAACTTGAGTTAAGTAATAATAAACACATAGAATAAGATTCAAATATCTTGTTTTGATAAAGAAATATTGACAATTCTTTTTCTATAAAAAATAAGAATCCTATGAGAAATAAATTACTAATAATAATCTTTATCTGCTTTTTCATAATTATAATAGTTTCTTGTACTTCTAAATTTGATAAAGAACAAAGAATCGTCCAGGAGCAGTATACTGAAAAAACAGCAGACCTAATAAAAAAACAGATAGACACACTCTCCCAAAACCTATCAAATAGATTAAAAAATAAAGAAGATATTAATGACAGTAATTTCTCAATAATAAAATCTGAATTTAATGAAGTTTCTGCAATTGCATCTCTAAATCTTAATAAAGAAATTATCAAAATTCTTCCTGTTGATTTTAATAAAAATTATATTGAATCATATTTTATAAATAATAAAATCATTAGTAACTTGTTGAAACGCAAGGGGATGCAAATATATCCGTCAACTTCAAGAGAAGAAAGCAAATACTTAATTTTTCTAAAACCTTTATTTGATGAGAAGCAAAATCTTGAAAATATAGTAATCATTCTACTGGATAGAGTGGTTCTTTTTGAAAAAGTAGAATATAAATCTTTCTCTCCTTTACCTTATTCTCTTTGTATATTAAATAGAAACGGAATTATATTATATCACGCAAATCATAAGATGATTGGCATGGATTTTACTGTTAGAGACAAACCTTATTCAGACAAACCATTGGAAAATTTAGAGAAAATGATGATGCAAAATGATATTTCCTACAGTACTTATAAATATGACTATAAAACTTCTACTATTAGAAAACTCTATACATGGAATGCAATTACATTATTGAATACTAAATGGTGGATAATTTTAACACGAGATTTGGAAAAAAAATCTAAACACAAGAATTCAGATATATTCATACTCTCCACTTTAAGAAGTTATACAACCAAGGATACTTTAATTGATGCAGTAATTGATAATAACACAGAAATAATTGAAGGAATTTTAACCGAGATTTACCAACTTAATCCACAGATCTATGTCATCCAATTGGCTGATGTAAATGGCAAAATTATTAGCGGATGGCCCTCGGGAAATAGAACTCTTGGATATTCTTATACAATGAGGAAAAATAAAAACTTTGATAATGCCTTAAAAACAATTCTGAATGATAAAAAAGAAAAAATTATACATTCATCTCTGATTGAAGGAGGTGAAGGGACATTTTCATTGATACCTATTACAATTGATGAAAAAATTATCGGTGTGTTATTCTCAATAGAAATAGAAAAAGAGTAATTGTGTTAGAAAGAAGAGAAGTAAGAACCAAAAAAGATTGGAAAAATTTTGTAAATCTCCCTTTCAAAATATACAAAAATAACAAATTCTGGGTTCCACCTCTACAAAAAGATATACTTTTCAAATTAGACGAGAAAAGTCACCCATTTTGGGAACATGCTAAAAGAGAGGTATTTTTAGCAGAAAAAGATAATCAGATTGTGGGCAGGATTGTTGCTACAATTGACGATAATTATAATCAACTCTGGAATGAAAAGATGGGTGCATTTGGCTTTTTTGAGGTAATTAACGATTACGAAGTCGGTTCTGCACTTTTTGATACTGCCAATTTGTGGCTAAAAGAAAATGGTGCTGAAACAATGCGCGGACCACTTAGCCCCTCTATGAATGATGAATGTGCTTTTCTTTTAGATGGTTTTGACTCTCCACCTGTTTTGATGATGCCATATAATCCGCCATATTACCTTGAATTTGCAGAAAGATATGGGTTCAAAAAAATCAAAGATTTGCTCGCATTCTTCAAATCTAATAACGACAAACCATCCCCACAAATTGAAACAGCAGTCCAAAGATTGCTGAAAAATCCCAATATATCTACACGACATCTCAATATGAAAAATTTGGACAAAGATGTTGAACTCATCAAAGAATTGTATAATGCAAGTTGGGAGAAAAACTGGGGCTTCTCTCCGATGACGGTAAAAGAATTCAATCTGATGGCTAAAGAACTGAAAAAAATAGCAGACCCAAAATTAATCTGGTTTGTATTTTATAAAGATAAACCAGCAGGAGTTTCTATCACCTTACCTGATTACAATCCGATATTTAAAAAATTAAATGGGAAGATTGGACTTACTGGGATGTTCAAATTTTTATATTATCGCAAGAAAATTACTGGCACAAGAGCACTTGTTTTTGGTTTCAAAAAAGAGTATCGCAGATTGGGATTACCTGCTTTGCTTTATTATAAAACCGAACAAGCCGGAATAGAGCATGGCTATAAATGGTGCGAACTTTCCTGGAATTTGGAAGATAATGATTTGATTAATCAGTTTGACGAAAAAGTCGGGGGACGACTATACAAAAAATATCGGATTTATGAGAAAGAAATTAGTTAGAAGTAAGCAACGAAAAACTTGATAGAATAATTTTTGCTTTTATTAAATTATATTTAAAAATATGAGGATACAATGATAACTAGATTTAGAAGCTTGCTACCGATTAATAACATTCTATTGTCCCAATCTAACACTTCTATGCCTAATTTTTCATTTTACATTTTACATTTTACATTTTAGATTCCCTCCCATCAATTTCCAATTTATTAGAGATTTTACATACATTTTCTATAAAATTACACAAAACTAATGAGAAATATATCTATGTTATTTGCAAGAATAAATTCATTCGGAAATCTGCCTTTCTCTTTTGGTTCTTCCCCGCGTAGAAAGGCATTTCATGTTGTTTTTAC
>JACNFI010000054.1 GCA_014384665.1 Candidatus Cloacimonadota bacterium | reverse complement strand
CTGTCAATTATTTTTATATTCAAAATTAGTTTATGATTATTATATTAGAAATTTGCTTATGAAATTTGTTGACTTTATTCTTTGTAAAGTCTAAGTATAGCTATCTAAATTGGCAATAAATGTATAAAAATTGATACCCTATCTAATCAGGATGTTGTTTGAGATGAAGATTAAAATTTTATTACCATAAGGATAAAATGATAAATAAATTCTTTTCAAAACTTATTAAAACATTTTTAAGGATTTGTCTAATTTTCGTAGGTGCTGCAATATTTTTCGCAATCGTTTTTTGGTTTTCCGAAAACAATCAAAGTTCTTAATTAGTGTCTGTCCGTAAAGTCAAATCCTTGCGAATGGTCCCCAATTAAATTGGGGATAGACCTTCGCAATTTATCCCGTTGAATCTGTTTGTAATTCAACTGGGATGGTTGATTCGCTCTACAAAACCATTCCGAATCCCCAATTGAATTGGGGAGCCAACCATTCAGAAGGTCTAAAAAACCGACTTTACAGACAGACTCTAATTAGATTGCTGATATATGATTGTCATTATGGTTTTCAACAGATGGCTATAACAAGATAATTGATTTTTCTGATAGCCGAAAATTTTTATGTTTTATCTTTTTAGAGGGGAATTACAAAAAATCCCCTCTAAAAAGAGGGGATACGGCTTTAGCCGAGGGGTGTGTAAAAAGACATAGAAAAAACACAAGCGAGGTTATCTTGATTGAAATAAAAAATTTATTCAAAAATTACGGAAATATCCAGGCATTGCGAGATGTTTCCTTGAAGATTGAGGATGGAGAATTATTTGGCTTGCTTGGTCCAAATGGAGCTGGCAAGACCACGATGATCAATATCCTTAATACTTACCTTTCTTTTGAAAAGGGGGATGTCTTAATCAATAATTTTAATGTGCAAGATGATGATAGTAAAATCAAGAAGATAGTTGGTGTAATCCCTCAGGAAATTTCACTTTATGATGAGTTAACTGCAATGGAAAACCTAAATTTCTGGGGAGAGATATATGGATTGAGTGGGAAAAATCTGAAACAGAAGTGCGGAGATGCTCTAATGCTTGTTGGCTTATTTGATAGAAGAAATGATACACTTAAAAAGTATTCAGGTGGAATGAAACGAAGAATAAATATTGCTGCCAGCCTCCTTCATAATCCGCAGATTATCCTGATGGACGAGCCAACCATAGGCGTTGACCCACAATCAAGGAACTTTATATTTGAGATGATAAAAAAACTTCATCAACAAGGGAAAACCATCATCTATACAACTCACTATATGGAAGAAGCGGAAAAATTATGTACTAAAATCGCTATTATTGATCATGGGAAAATTATTGCACTTGGCACAAAGCAAGAATTATATAAACTTCTAGGCGAAGAAAATATCATACAATTCAAATTTAAAGAAAAAATCAACTTTCAAGATTATCAAAGTAAGCTCAGCAAATATTCAATAGAAAAATCAACCGATACAACTTTTCAATTAACTGGAAAGGATTTAATTAAGCAATTGGCAAATATTATTAAAGTTATTGAAGAATTGCCTGATGAAACAGAGGAGATAGACATAATTCAGCCGAATCTGGAAAGTGTGTTTCTTAAATTAACTGGAAGGGAGTTGCGCGAATGAACATTTTTACTTTAATAAAAAAGGATATTAAATTATTTTTCAAGAGCAAATCAGCAGTAGTATTAACTTATCTTGTGCCAATGGTTATTACCTTGATTTTTGGTGCTGTGTTCGGGGGAATGGGCAAACCTTCTGGAATGAATGAGATGAGAATTCTAATGGTTGATGATGATAAAACAGAATTTTCTGAACTATTCCAAACCACTATTGATAGCCTACCTGAGATTGCTGTTCATACTAAATATACTTCTGGAGATTCCACAATTTTATTTAATTTAGAAACTATGGATGAGTGGATTAAACGAGGTAAACGTGGTATAGGAATTTATCTTCCAAAAGGATTTGAACAAAGAATGCTAAGTGGTGAAAAACTTCCTCTGGAAATCCATTATGACCCAAAGTTTTCAGTGGAATATGGAATAATTACTGGCATTATACAAAAAGTGATAATGTCAAGATTTCCACAATTGATGTTTAATAGTTTATGGAAAAGGGCGGATGATTTTCTTGGTGAGGAGAAAGGCAATTACTTCAAATCTGATATTTCTCACACTGTGAGTAAGTATTTCAAGATTCCTTCAGGTGCTGAACATGATATGTCCTCATCTGATTTCCAGGAAAGTGACTTAGGGTTAATGGATAGTCCCGTAGAGATTAAGTCAGTTCAACTACTTGGTGAGGAGGAAGAAAATATAATGTTTGTCCAATATGTGGCTGGAATGGCAGTTATGTTTCTCTTATTTTCTGTCGTTCATGCTGGTTCCTCCATATTGGAAGAGAAAAATAATGGCACAATAAAAAGATTGCTAATCGCTCCTGTTAAAAGGAGGGAGATATTAACAGGAAAAATGCTTTTTGTGGGTTTGATGGGATTAAGCCAGTTGATAGTTTTGTTTATCTTTGGCTGGCTTGTATTTAGTCTGAATATTTTCAAGGATATACCTGCTTTACTCGTTATGATAGTAGTTACTGCACTTGCTTGCTCTTCATTAGGTGTATTAATTGCAGCTATTTGCAGAAATCTAAGTCAGGTGAATAGTATTTCAACTCTGTTGATACTTGGGATGTCTGCTCTGGGCGGTTCAATGTTTCCTTCTTTTTTGATGCCAAAATATATTCAGACAATTGGTAAGTTTACATTAAACCACTGGGCGATGAAAGGCTTCACAGATATTTTCTGGCGAAATTTACATATAAAGGATATTTTACCAAGTGTAGGGATTTTATTAGGCATCTGTCTGGTATTCTCTTATATTGCAATCAGAATATTTAGGAAGAGATTGGTTGATTAAGATTTTATAATGTAAAAAACTTGCCTATTTTTTGATTTGCAATTTTATATGAAAAGATGAAAGTAAAATAAACAATTAACAGGGAGGTATGTAAAATGCTAAGAAAGTATTTATTAAAAATGGGATTTTTAGGCTTTTTTGTGACTGCCTTATTATTTATTCAAATATTAACAGTTTCTGCAGAAGAAATCTCATTACCAGTATTGAACACTAAAGCTAAAACTGTTATTATATTCAAAAATGGACTTGGCTTTTTCATAAGAGAAGGAGAAGTAACTTTAAAAGATGGTTGGGGAGTAACAGAATATGTGCCAAATTCAAGCTTAGGTTCTATCTGGATCGGTTCACTTGATAAAGATGCTAAATTAGAAGAAGCAATTGGATTTAAGCAAAAAATCAAAAAGGAAGTAGAAGCAATATCAATACAAGAATTGTTTAAACCTAATATTGGGAAAAAAGTTATCATAACTCTTCATAATGAAACAATTATTGAAGGGAAGATTAAATCAGTGCCTGAAAACAGAAAATTAGAAGAAGAACCTCCCGCTAATTATGATTATGTAAGACGTAAATCTCAGATTGAATCAGCTACCATTGTAATAATTGAAACAAAAGAAGGTGAAGTAATTCTAAAAAAAAGTAATATTTCAAAGATTGAATTTCCAGATGGTTATTCCAGTAATTATATTAGTAAAGGGATTGCCAAAAGGATAAAATTTAAAATATCAGATCATAAAGAGAAAGCAAAGCTCAGTTTATCTTATTTACAAAAGGGAATTGGTTGGATCCCCAGTTATCTTGTAAACATTGAAGATTCCGAGAAGGCAAGAATAACTATGAAAACAACAATTATAAACGATATTGAAGATTTAGAAAATACAAATGTGTTCTTTGTGGTCGGTTATCCAAATTTTAAATATTCTGATATTTTATCCCCTATGGCTTTAGAGCAGTCATTGAGTCAGCTTATCTCCTCATTGGAACAAGGTGATAAACGAGGGATAGGTGGTGCACTGGCAAATATAATGACTCAAAGAGTTGCCTTTGAAAAGCTTGAGAAAGAAGGAATGATTCCCAGTTTGGATTTTGGATATTCTGCAATTCAAGAACTATCGGGTATTTTTGAAGAGGATTTGTTTTTTTATGACAAAAAGGCAATAAACTTAAAAAAAGGAGAAAGAGCGTATTATCATATCTTTTCTAAAGAAGTTGATTATAAACATGTATATGAATGGAGAATTCCAAATACAATAAATATAGATGCAAGCGGCTTTCGCAGTTCATCCTATAAAAGTGAAGAGGTTAAAGAACAAGTCTGGCATTCAATTAAACTTACAAATTCCACTGATTATCCGTGGACTACAGCACCTGCTTTTACAGTAAGTAGCTGGAAACCGCTTGCTCAGGATATTATAAGCTATACTCCAAAAGGGTCAACAACAAATCTAAAATTAACTGTGTCTCCTGATATTGAAACAGATAGACACGAGAATGAAGTAGCCAGAGAAAGAAATATAAAATTGTATGGATATTCTCATGATTTAGTTACTGTAGAAGGAGAACTTAATATTAAGAATTTAAAAGATAAAGAGGTGATTATAGAAATTAAAAAAATGTTAACAGGTGAGGTATTGGAAACAAGTCATAATGGAAAGATAAAAAAAATCGCAGAAGGATTGAAAGGTGTCAATTATAATTCCATTATCTCATGGGAAATACTCCTCAAACCAGAAGAAGAAACTGAGTTGACTTATAAATATAAAGTATATATAAGAAGATAGGCATTTTGGGATTACGGATTTATATTGGTTATACCATATAACTGCCCGACAAAAACAAGAAACTAACAAAAATATTTAATGCTAATATCCAGAATGATTTCCTTTAATAATAATTAACATATCGAAAAGCTAAAAAGGCTTGGATCAATAAATCTTATCAAAGCATCTGAAATTTTTTGAAAATTACTAAATAACTTGGTGGTAGTGCATTTTGTTGTTAAACCAGATAGAGTTTTTCAGCTTTTGAAATTGAGAAATTATTACGAGAAAAGTTACTGGTGGACTTTCTAAATGTGAACTGTTGAAGGAGATTACTTAAGAGGTTAATCCTAAAAATAGGATATATAAGATTTAATCGTAACCATAAGTTTATAACGCTTTAATTTTTAAACAATTCCGTTTTTAAACAATTTTGTTATTAACCGAAATTATTATTAATAAAATGATTGAGTAGAGGTAAAATTCAATTAAACCCAAATGGAAAAAGAAAAAACTGTATAAACAAAAGATAGATATTCTTGACAAGTTAATTGATTGATTAGTTTATGAATTATATAAAATTACGAATGCAGAAATAAAAATTGTGGAGAAAAAATAAATGAAATATATTTTCCCTAATTCAGTAAGGAGCGATTTTGCGGGATATAATATTTTAACAGACTTTTACCACAAAACAAAAGGCTTATCTTTTAGGGAAATTATTATAGATTTCCGAAAGACAAGCTGGTTTGAGGCAAATTTGCTGGCAGTACTTGGTGCAATTCTGCATAGAATTGAACATGAATTTAATAAACTTGCCATTGTTAATCTTCACTCCAAAGTTAAAACTTTATTCCAAAGAAATGATTTTTTAAGTCACTTCGGAGGATATAAAATAAATGACTTTTACCATACAACAATAAAGTATAAACGATTTAAGGCAGAGGAAGAAAAACTTTTCACGGATTATCTTGACAGAGAATTATTAGCTAAAACTACTATGCCGGATATGTCAAATCAACTACGGAAAAAAATAAATGAAAGTATTTTTGAAATATTCAATAATGCTGTGGTTCACGGAACAACAAAAAATATATTTACTTGTGGACAATATTATCCTGTAAAGAAAAAATTAGATTTTACTATTGTTGATTTAGGGGTAACTATAAAGAGAAATGTGGTTGGTTTTTTAGAGAAAGATTTGACCGGAAGGGAAGCAATAAGCTGGTCAGTAAAAGAAGGCAATACGACAAGGCAGGGAACAATACCTGGTGGTTTGGGTTTATCTCTTATTAGAGAATTCTTAAAAATTAATAGTGGCAAGATCCAGATTGTTTCTGCGGATGGATATTGGGAGCAAGTAAAAGATGAAATGATTAGGAGAGATATTGTAAAGGAATTTCCCGGAACAATCGTAAATCTTGAATTTAACATAAATGAGGAAAGTTATTATTATCTTTCAACAGAAATTAACGAAGATGAAATATTTTGATTGGTCAGAACCTGACTGAAAGGAGAAATTGTTATGAAGAAAATAACTATAAACATTTTTGAACATATAGGTGGC
>JACNFI010000053.1 GCA_014384665.1 Candidatus Cloacimonadota bacterium | reverse complement strand
TAAAATTCAAAAGAATAATTAATTTTTTCATAGATTTTCTTTATTTAGTTTTCATTTTTTATTATTTTACCAAGTAACTTATTGATATATTACTGTCAATTATAGTAATATATTGGCAAATATAGATTATTAATCCAACAACTCATTATGTGTAGATTTCTTTATACCTTTTGCCTTTCTTCAACCTTTCCTTCCACAGCAGTACTTATATTTTTTTCCACTACCACAGGGGCAGGGGTCATTTCTGCCAATTCTTTCAACATGGATTGGTTTTCTTTTGGGTAGTTCTCTTTCTTCTCTTTGTGGTACAATATTTTGTGCGACTTGATTTCCAGCAGTTTGTGCTTGATCTCTCGCAGCATCAAAGGCAGTTCTTGCAGTATGAGAAAGCTCAATATCTTTATCAGTTTGCTGAACCTGATGATAGATTGCTGGATAAAGTGTAAATACATTTTTAATGACTTTTTCTTTTATCTTGTCAATTAGGTTGAGAAAAAGTTCGTAACTTTCTTTCTTATATTCAATTAGTGGATCTTTCTGAGCATAAGCTCGGAATCCAATCCCTTCTTTTAATCTATCCATTTCATATAGATGGTCTTTCCATTCAGAATCAACTACTTTTAGCAAAGAGTATCTTTCCAATGCTCGCTGCTGTTCTTCAAAGCCTTTCTCTTTTGTCTTGTATGCTTCTTTGAGCTGGGAGACAATTTCATCAACAAGTGCTTCTTGAGAATGGATGTTTTCCACAATACCTGATAATGAAAGTTTAACACCCAATTCGCTACTGAACCATCTGGATAAATCTTCAATAGGCCAGTTCTCTTCATACTGAGATTCACCCAAGAATTCGTAAACTTTGTTCCCAACGGCATCTGAAATCATTTCTATTATTTCATCACGAAGATTAAGGCCTTTTAGCACTTTTCTGCGATATGAATAGATGACTTCTCTTTGCTGATTCATAACATCATCGTATTTAATCAATTGCTTTCTGGTTTCAAAGTTATGTCCTTCAACTCGTTTCTGTGCATTTTCAACTGCTTTTGTCATCCAGGGATGTTTAATAGCTTCTCCATCTTGTAATCCCATTTTAGACATAAGATTTGCTATCCTGTCAGAGCCAAAGATACGCATCAGGTCATCTTCTAATGAGAGATAAAAACTTGATGAACCAGGGTCACCCTGTCTGGCACTTCTTCCACGAAGTTGTCTATCAATTCTACGACTTTCGTGTCTTTCAGTTCCAATGATATGTAATCCACAAGGGACATTTTTCAGGCAATTTTCTCTGCTTTCTGGTGCATTACTTCCTGATTGGTCGCAATTTTCTAAGCACTTAATATAACAAGTAGGACATTTTACTATACCTTGTCCAAGTTTAATATCAGTTCCTCTGCCAGCCATATTTGTTGCAATTGTAATTGCACCAGACTCACCAGCATGGGCGACAATCTCTGCTTCTTTCTGGTGATATTTGGCATTCAAAACCTCATGTATAACGCCTTTTCTTTTAAGTAATCTACTTATGACTTCTGATACCTCCACTGAAATCGTACCGACTAAAACAGGACGTCTCTTGGAATACCAATGTTCAATCTCATCAACAATAGCATTATATTTTTCTTTTTTTGTGCGGAAAATCAGGTCGTCATAATCAACTCTACGAACTGGTTCATTTGTTGGAATTTCAATTACAGGAAGTTTGTAAATCTCCTCAAATTCTGTAGCTTCAGTAACAGCCGTTCCTGTCATTCCAGCAAGTTTTGTATACATACGGAAGTAATTCTGTAAAGTAATGGTAGCCAGGGTTTGGGTTGCTTCTTGAATGTGAACCATTTCCTTTGCTTCCAGTGCTTGATGTAGTCCCTCACTGAATCTACGACCAGGCATTAGCCTGCCTGTAAACTGGTCAACAATTATTACTCTATCATCTTTTACTATATATTCCACATCTTTTTCAAATAGAGAGTATGCAACAAGCATTTGTTTGATATTGTGCAATTTCTCGTTTTTTTCTAAGAATTCCGCCTGAATTTTTTGCTTTTTTGCTTGCTTTTCTTCTGCTGTAAGTTTTTCATTTTGATTTACTTTTTCTATCTCTTCATCAAGGTCTGGCATAACAAAAAGAGTTCTATCATATTTGGATAATTCTTCCTGTCCTATATCATTCAGTTCTGCACTTCGCTGACTTTCTTCAATCGTGTAATAAAGTTTCTCATCAATCAGATGCAGTTGTTTTTCTCGCAGATATTGTCCCTCTACATCATTCATCTCTTTTCTATATCTACCTTCTTTAATAAGCTTTAGAAAGCGTTTTGATTTTGGTGCTGCTCTTTTTATGGTTAGAAGTTTTTCCCCAAATTCAAATGAATTAGTTCCATCTATTCCTTGATTTACAATCATATCAACATCAGAAAGAATTCCATTTACTAATGCCAATTGTTTCTTAACCAGATTTCTTATTTGAGGATTTAGTTCTCTATAGAAATTTTTTGAATGCTCAACAGTCCCGGATATTATGAGAGGAGTTCTTGCTTCATCAATAAGAACGCTATCTGCTTCATCCACAATACAATAAAAATGTCCTCTTTGCACAACCCCTTCTGGTATAACTGCCATATTATCGCGCAGATAGTCAAAACCAAATTCGTTATTTGTGCCATAAGTAATATCACATTGATATTGGGCTTTTTTCTCTTCAAAATCCATATCAGAATAAATACAACCTATAGACAAACCAAGAAATTTATATATTTCTCCCATCCACTCGGCATCTCGCTGGGCAAGGTAATCGTTGACTGTAACAATATGTGCTCCTTTTCCAACAAGTGCATTTAGGTAGAGTGGCATAGTTGCTACAAGTGTTTTTCCTTCACCAGTTTTCATTTCTGCTACCTTACCCTGATACAAAGCTATTGCTCCAATTAATTGAACATCATAAGGAACCATATTCCATTCCATTTCACGACCTCTAATTTTCCATTTTTTACCAAGAAGACGATGGCAAGTTTCCTTAACCACTGCATAGGTTTCTGGAAGAATTTCAGTTAATATTTCTTGAGTGGAATCATCTAAAGTTTTTTTCGCTTCATCAATTTCAATGCCAATCTTATCCTTTTCATCTTCATCAACGGTTTGTTCATATTGCTTTTGCAATTTGTCTAAATTATCTTGTTTGTCAGAAATATATTCTTGAATTTTTTGTTTGAACTCTGTTGTCTTTGCTGACAAATCTTCATCAGAAAGAGAACTCAATTTTTCAAATTCTGTATTAATTTTATTAACAATCGGCTGCAATTTCCGCATCTCTCTATCAAATTGCGTTCCGAAAATTTTTGTTAGAATTTTTTGCATCATTTTATAATTCTATATTTCAATCTATGATGATTTACTATTTTTCTGTTGATTTAGAAAATTTTCAAATTTTAATTTATAATTAATATACTTTTTATTATCTGGCGTTTTCTTCAGAATTTTGTTGATAAGATTTAAACCTTGTTCATATTTTTTATTCTCTTCACAAATATCAAGATAGAATTCAACAAAGTATTTTTGCTTTGGATTATTAGTGATAAATGTATCAAGAAGTGTAAGAGCTTTATCTATATTTCC
Source organism: Candidatus Cloacimonadota bacterium (assembly GCA_014384665.1). Taxonomy (GTDB): domain Bacteria; phylum Cloacimonadota; class Cloacimonadia; order JGIOTU-2; family JGIOTU-2; genus JACNFI01. The sequence goes on along the minus strand of JACNFI010000053.1, from coordinate 2,666 downwards.
TGCATTTTTCAGGTAATCAGAAGCAAGATATACAATTTGGGCATTGCTTGGGTCATTTTTAACGACAGGAGCAATTGTATTGTAAGCATTTTCATAATCACCCATTTCAGCATAAAGATTTGAAAGACTTGGAATATATTTATCTTTACTTTCAATAAAATCTAAAGCTTTTTTAAGGTATTTTATTGCATTTTCATAATCATTATTTTTATAGAACACATTGGACATTCTCATAAAATCAGCGCCATAATTATTTATCAGACGACGCATATTCCTATCTTTGTATAAATCCTCATTATAAATAGAAGAATAATCAAACACATTTTCTATATTATGATTAAGTCGTGCGGGGTCTATCATGTATTTCCCTCTTGTATCTAAAAGTCTATCTGCCATACCTTCGCTTTGCAAATAATCATCAAAACCTACACGGTCAGCAACTGTCACAGCGAAGTAAATGGGTCTTTTCCCAAAATTGTCTTTAATAATCTGAAGCACCATCTGGTCTTTGATATACAATTCTGTCCCTTTTTTCAAATTGATTGAGATTTTTCCAACTTTAAAAACAGCCTCATTTGGTAATTTCATAGGTCTAATACTTTCAATTTGCTTATCTTTCAGATTTATTTCAATACCTTCATAATCTCTGAGTTGTTTAATATACCAGGGTGTATTAAGCAAACTAAGATTTGCAATGCTAATATCTTTTCTGATACCTTTTAAGTTCCTTTTTGCCATACTAGCTTGATTTAGTAATCTTTTGGTGCGGGCTTGTATTTCCTTTTTGTCTGAAATTAATAACCCGGTAATTTCTCTAAATTTAAGAGTATCATCTTCAAGAAGGTATTCATCGGCATTGGGGTCATATACAGCTTGAGCAAACCATAAAGGAAAGGTATCATTATCTCCATTGGTAAATATAATCGCATTTTTATCAAGCCCATTTAAAAAGTTAGTTCCATATTCAAGCGATAGAAGTTCCTGACTTCTATCATTTTTATGATAGTGGGAAACCATATTAACTACTGGTAGAAGAAACAAAATAACTAATAATATCACACCAAGGGCTTTTATTCTCTTTGCAAAGTATCTTACAATACCCATAGCTCCAATACCAATCCAGAATGACCAGAGGATATACGCAGAGATAAAAAAGTATGGTCTGTTTCTTACTTCATCAATAGAAAGGTTCATAACCAGAATCATAGCGATACTTGTCATAAAGAAAAGTGATGCAAGATAGATAAAAGACCTTTTGCTTTTTTTAAATTGATAGTAAATACCTGTTATTCCCAAAATCATTACAACTAATTGAGCTATATAATGAACAAAATTTTTTGAGATATGCAAAAATTTTCCAATCACTTCAGCATCAAAAAACTGCCAGCTAAAATATCTCAAAAAGTGATGGTCAATTTGAAATAAAATTGGTCCTCTACGTACAAAGAAGCTTGTTGGGCCATATTGTTTTCTAAAAATATAATCCAAAAATCTTTGCCAGTTAGAGGGATCACCTTCATTTATAAATGGGTGTGCAGATGCTCTTATCGGAAGTATTAAATGTGTACTTATACCAATTATAATTATAAGAAGAGCAAGAATCCATACCCGTGTCTCTACATAACTTCGTAAATAGTAAACCAATAATCCGATAATGAAAACCACAAAAACATATTTTCCTATTTCTAAGCTTTGACCTTCCTGCTTAATCTGATTAAAAAATAAATATAGAACAAATGCAATTACAGAATAAATAATAAGTTTTGTAATAAATGATTTATCAAATTTTATCAAAGGTAATATTACAATCAATAAGATTGCTGGTGCAATTTGTAATGTTGTTTGGTGAACTCCAAATCCAAGAAAGAATAAAAATATGATAAGTAGCAAAATATTTTGATGGTCAAAATCCTTAGATTTTTCAGTCCATATCAATGTTAGCCAAATTATCAGAGAAATAAAAAAGGAAAGACCACCATATACTTCTGCCTCAATTGCATTTATCCAGAGCTCGGTAGAAAAAGCAATAAATAACGAACCAATAATTCCTGCAAAATAGCAATAAAATGGCTTATTTTCAAATATTGCAACTAATTTTACAATTGAAAGATATGCAAAAAGTATAGCAAAGGAACTGAAAATAATTGAAAGAAGGCTTACTGCCTGAGCATCAGACAATCCAATTGGTAACATTGTAATAAATTTCCCCAGGATGATATAAAATGGATTTCCTGGAGGATGTGGAACACCTAAAATACTACTACAAGCAACATATTCTCCACAATCCCAGAAGGAAAGTGAGGCGGGTTTAGTGATAAAATAAATTAAAAAAACTACTATAAAAATTAGAAAAGCAATAATAGCATTCGTTCTTTTGTTTATATTTGATTTAACTGCCAAATTTAGAAGCCTTGAATTTTTAAGATTCATATATCACCTTAAAATTTAATAAAATCTTCAGAATAATTAACTTAATTTACCTAACCTGGACAAGCCAGAACCAAAAAGGAAATATTAATCAATAATAAAGCCAATAATTTCTATCCCCGCGGACGCGGGGACAAATTCCTAATGTCAAATAAAATGACAAAACCCAAATGTCAAATCATTCCAAAACAAAATCTCCGAAGACTAATCCTTTTATATTTGGTATTTGATATTTGATA
>JACNFI010000052.1 GCA_014384665.1 Candidatus Cloacimonadota bacterium | reverse complement strand
GTGCTTGCCCCGTTAGATATTCTTGTCCAGTTAGATACTTCCTATTCTAATGGAGTGCTATCTAACGGGGTAAATTCGTGGCAAAAAAAGGTTTTTCAGATGAAAATAATAGGCAAGACGGGAAATAAAGACATTGCGATGGTTTACATTGCAGAAATGGATAATGGAAAACTGGTAGAGTTTGTAGAATCCATCCAACCTCCAATTCCACGAGAAAAGAAATGGGTTTTGATTGTATCAACTTTATTTGGCTGTCCTGTTGGATGTGCTTTTTGTGATGCAGGCAAATATTATCAGGGAAAACTTTCCAAAGAGGAAATAATCGCACAGATTGATTTTCTAATAACAAATCGTTTTCCTGATAGAAAAATTCCCATGCAAAAGTTTAAAATTCAATTTGCAAGAATGGGGGACCCTGCCTTTAATAAGAGTGTCTTGAATGTTCTTGAAGAACTTCCGAACAGATATGATGCTCCAGGACTTATACCGTGCATATCTACTATTGCCCCCTCAGGCACAGATGGATTTTTTGATAAACTGATTCATATAAAAAAGGAATTGTATAAAAGCAGATTTCAAATACAATTTTCTATTCATACCACTGACAAAAAGATAAGAGATTGGCTAATTCCTACAAAAAAGTGGGATTTGCAAAAAATTGCTCAATTTGGAGAACAATATTTTGAAAAAGGTGATAGAAAAATCACTCTGAATTTTGCCATTGCAAAAGGATTTCCTGTTGAACCAGAAATTCTTTTGAAACACTTTGCTCCTGAAAAATTTCTAATTAAAATAACCCCATTAAATCCAACTTATCAGGCAGTTAAAAATAAACTTTCCTCATACATAAATCCATATCAGGAAAATAAAGATTATGAAATTGTGAACAAACTTCGCACTTTTGGTTATGAAGTTATCTTAAGTATTGGAGAAGTTGATGAAAACCACATTGGCAGCAATTGTGGTCAGTATGTGATGAGTCATCTAAAGGAAAAAAATAATATCAAAAATGGATATACTTACAAAATCCAGAAGTATTCATAGATTTTAGTCATATTTTTCTTGACAAATTTATTGAGAATCGGATTTTTTTATTTATTAAACTGAGGCCAAATGAGAAAAGAATACAAGATAAATATTTTTACTGATTCCAGTTATATTGTAACGGGAATGACTGATTGGATACATAGTTGGAAGAAGTAAGAAAAATATTTTGTTCTATTAAAAATCTATAACACATAACTATTCCTTATTTAATTTATTCTTCTGGATTAAGAATTGGAGAAGTAATAAAACTAAAAAAACTTCAGATATTGATAGTGACAGAATGTTAATAATAATTATCGGTCATAAAAGTTCAAAAACCCCGATACATTTTTTCAAAACTACGGGGCAGGCAACTGAAATTTACCCCGTTGGATATGTTTACACTACAATACAAAATGGAATAACTGAGGTTTTATCCTGTAGGATGAATACTCATGTCAGTAATTATAAACTGCGTAAAATCGAAAATCCCGCTGATGGAGTTTTCAAATATACACAAAATAAACCTACCAATGATAGACATAACATCTAAAATCGAGTTCATAATAGAACAAGGTAGATTTATGAAGCCGTTAGGCGAAACGGCGGTCTTAATTTTAATGAGGTAAAAGAGATTATGGGAAATCAAAAGGTAAATTTCAAAACTGAAAAAGAACTCCAGGACGCAATCTTGCAAGCAAAGGCAAGAAAAACTCCTGATATAGAAATTGGACAAAGATATGGTGTTACATTTAGATATATTGAGCGACTTATTACCAAAAGAGAAGGTCTCAATATTAGTGCTTTGAAAGTTTCTAAAAAAATAAAAACGCTTTATCCAAAAGACTTTAAAGAAGAACAGACCACGGTCTGGAGTTTTAGACAAAGGGGCAAATGGGCAACCCATAGCGGAGAATATAGGGGGAATTGGTCGCCTTATATTCCAAGAAATGTGATTTTGAAATATTCTAAACCGAATGAATTGGTTTTAGATTATTTTTGTGGTGCTGGAACAACGGCTGTAGAAGCTAAATTGTTAGGAAGAAAGTGCAGAGCATTTGATATTAATAATAAAGCTATTGAACTATCAAAGAAAAATTTAGGTTTTAGAGTAGAACCACAACAATTAAGTTTAAGCAAGGGAAAAAGCCGCGTGAATGTTTACGAACCGGAACTTATGGTTGGTGATGCCAGAGATTTATCATTTTTACAAGATGACTCTATAGATTTAATCTGTGCTCATCCTCCCTATGCAAATATTATTCATTATACAGATTCTAAAGAGGGTGACCTATCATTTTTTGATATAGATGATTTCTTAAAAGAAATGACAAAGGTTGCTCAAAAAAGTTTTAGAGTGCTAAAACCAGGTAGGCAATGTGCTATCTTGATAGGGGACACACGTAGGAAGAAACATGTAATTCCTTTAGGATTTAAACTTATAAATGTTTATTTAGATGCTGGCTTTAAATTAAGAGAACTTGTTATCAAACGGCAACATAACTGCAAAACTACAGGATTTTGGTATGATAGCTAAAATGAATAAGCAAAAATTGACTTGGAAAGACATTGTAAGAGACGCCTTATTAGAGTTAGGCGGGCAAGGTCATTTATCAGAGATTAACAAAATCGTAGAAGGTCATCCTAAAACTAAGACTAATCCAACTTGGCGGGATACTATTAGAAGGGTTGTAAGGCAATATAAAATTTTTGAACCAGTACCGCCAGAAAGAAGTGGTATTTATAAGGTTGTAGAAGAAGTTTTAATAAGACCTGAATCACAAGGTTTTACTAAAGAACCAGAGATTAATCACGGAATTGCACAAGGAATGTTAGTCACACTCGGGAAAATTTATGGATATGAGACTTACGCACCGCCGCACGACCAAACTATTAGAACTTTCCAAGGTAAACCATTAAGAGATTTTGTGACTGTCTCGGACTGCACCAGTATTTTTAGAGGTCCTAACTTAGCAAAGATTAGAGAAATAGATACTTTATGGTTTGATGAAGATGATTATGGTTTGTTTCCAGTTTACGCTTTTGAAGTAGAAGAATCAACAAGAGTAAAATCTGGTTTAGATAGACTATTGAAAATACCAAAAAGATTCTTTGCTCGATTTTTTATAATTGGACCAAGTGTAAAGGAAGAAGATTTATTCAACCAATATATCAACCAGACACCGTTTAGAGAGTTTAGAGATAGATTTTTGTTTAAACTTTATAAGGAATTAGAAGAATTGTATAACTCTGCGCTGGTTCATACAGAGCAACGAGGACAATTTGGTGTCATTGAAAGGTGGAGGAAGTTATGAAGTCAAAAATAACAGTCAAATGTCTGTGCGGAAGAGAAGTGATCCTCGAACTCATTGCAGGGCAGTACAGAGATGAATATCGAGGTGATTGTGAATGTGGTCGGAAATGGTTTTTGAAAGAATTGACAGAGGTATTGGCAGAGATTTCTGATTGCGATTGCGATGAAGAATAACAGAGAACCAAATAAGCGGGAAAGAACACCATCTCACGTTCATTTGATTGTTGAGATGTATGTCAAGCACGCTTTCAATTCGTCGTTGACTCTAAAATTAAGAGACCACATTCTGGAAATGCTAAGTCAAGTTGAACCTGTAACTTCATTTCCACCAACCTTTCAATACTTTAAGCCTGAACACGTCGAGCCATTCACGGAATTGGATAAAGTCGGAGAATTCACAGTAGAATTTTTGCTTGTAGCAATAGAACTTGTGGCAATACAGGAAAGAACTAATTATCCAACAGGAACTTTAACTGAAAGTTTGTATAAGAGTTTTGGAGTCAAAGATAGATTCCAAGTAATCCAAAAAGCAGTATGGAGAGGTTAAAGTAATATGAGAAATACTGAATTCTATAAAGGAAGTCCGCCGCATCGCCTAACAGCAGATAAAAGGCTTCGCTCATTCCGCCTAAATTGCCTCTCTAGCGCTCGGCAACTTCTTTCATCCGCAAAAGGTTATATGAAATGCACTTAAAAGACAAATTGCCTAATTGAGATATTACCAAAGAAAATTGAGTTATGAATTTTATTAATCATTTATTATTCTTTACAAAATGAATGAGTTATCAATAAGTAATTGGAGGTAAGTGTGATTAATCCACAAATATTCCGTGAATATGATATTAGAGGAGTTGTTGATAAGGATTTAACCAATATAATTGTTGAAGACATTGCTATGAGTTTTGGTACATTTCTCCAAAAAAAGGAGTTAAAGCTTGTTGCTCTTGGTAGCGATTGTCGTCTAAGTTCAGACAGATTTCGTAAGATTTTTGCTGATGCTTTAATCAAAACTTGCTGCGATGTAATTGATGTGGGAACAGTACCAACCCCGGTGCTCTACTTTGCAATAGAACATTTAAAAGCTGATGGGGGTGTAATTATTACAGGAAGTCATAATCCCCCGGAATTCAACGGCTTCAAACTCTGTGTCGGAACTTTTTCAATCTATGGAAAGGATATCCAGAAAATTAGAGAGATTATTGAAGAAGAAGTTTATATTGCTGGAAATGGAAAATATAATAAATATAACAGCATAATCCAAAATTATCAAGATTATTTGGCTGAAAATTTAAAACTTGAAAAAAAATTAAAGGTTATAGTGGATTCTGGAAATGGCACAGCTGGTCCAGTTGCCCCAAAAATCTTTACTAAATTAGGATGTGATGTTATATCTTTATTTGATGAAATGGATGGAAATTTTCCTAATCATCATCCTGACCCAACAGTTCCGGAATATTTAAAAGACCTAATTTCAACTGTAAGGACTGAAAATGCTGATATAGGTGTTGCATTTGATGGCGATGCAGACCGTATTGGCGTTGTAGATGAAAAAGGTAATATTCTATGGGGAGATGAGTTATTGACAATCTTTTCAAGAGACATATTAGAAAGACATCCTCAATCCACAATTATTTCAGAAGTTAAGTCATCAAAAAATCTATACAATGATATTAAAAAACATAATGGTATTCCAATAATGTGGAAAACTGGTCATTCACTAATTAAACAGAAAATGAAGGAAGTTGGTGCATTACTTGGTGGTGAAATGAGTGGACACATGTTTTTTGCAGACCGTTATTTCGGATTTGATGATGCTATCTATGCAGCAGGAAGATTATTAGAAATTCTCTCTAAAACAGATAAAAAATTAAGTGAATTGCTTGTAGATCTCCCTAAAACATATAATACCCCAGAAATCAGGATTGATTGCCCTGATGAGAAAAAGTTTGAAGTCGTAGAAAAAGTTAAAAGATACTTCTCTAAAAAGAATTACGATATAAACGATATTGATGGAATGCGAATTACATTTGATGATGGCTGGGCTCTTGTGCGTGCTTCAAATACTCAACCTGTTCTTGTTTTGCGATTTGAAAGTACATCTCAAGATAGGTTAAATGAAATACAGAAAATGATAACAAAAAAGGTGCAAGAATTGATTTGACAATAATTAAACGAGAATTTATTTTAACGAAAAATTGGAGGATAAGATGAGAAAACAAAATCTGATTGCATATTTGTATAAAGAAAATAATTTGATAAATATGCATAAAAGGAAAATTCTATTACTAATTGGAATTATCTTACTATTCTCAACACCAAATTTTGCAGAGGACTGGATGCAACTTTATCCAGAAATTGATAGACCAGTTGCTGAGATGAAATTCTCGCAGATTCCAGGAATAAGTGAATGGGGCTTGCTCTTTGCACTTCCAGGTAATGGCGGTGGACTGGGATATTTTGATGATACCGGACAATTCAATATCTACAACTTTGCAACAAATCTGGGAGCTGTTTCTGTCACACCTGATAATACAAACAACCGAATTTTCTGTACCTTTGGATGCGGCAGTAATAGTGATGGACTTTATGAATTTGATGTGAATACGCAAGAATTTGAACTTGTGATGTGGATTGACCATCCAAATTTCATAAAAAAGTTATCATCTGGATATTATTTTGGAAACGGTTGGAGTTGGTTCGGAGATTTGTTCCATTCAACTGATGGAGATGACTGGGTAAGCATTGACTATTTTCATAATAAAGTGGCAAGAGATATTGAAGAGACAAGTGATGGCATTCTCTTTGTTGCAGCGGGAAATGAAATTTGTATTGCAAACGATACTACTTTTTGTTCATATAATACCGGTTTGCCTGTAAATGATATTTATATTCGTCATCATCCAACAGAAGAAGTATATATTGCCATAGGAGATGGAAGTTGGTCTGAT